>JAMOPP010000024.1 GCA_027064405.1 Desulfurellales bacterium | reverse complement strand
TGATTTGTCGGTTATTGACGAGGTTGTGGGTATCGGTGATGAAGAAGCGCTTGAATTTACAAGAGATTTGTTTAAAAAAGAGGGTATTATCGCTGGAATTTCATCCGGTGCCGCACTTTGTGCCGCCTTGAAAATAGCAAAAAGAGACAGTGTTTACAATAAAAACATAGCGTTAATTCTGCCTGATACAGGTGAAAGGTATATAAGTACGGAATTATTTAAATAATTAGTGATTAAGTTTGTCACATTTTTTCTTGAAAAAATCTGCGAAGCGTATATTTTCTTAAATTACCTGTTGTGTGGATGTTGTTTGCCAACACGACCATAATAATTTTCAATATTTGTTATATTGAAAAGTTTAAGTCATCTATCCTTGTGTGAGTGATTTTGTACAGGAAAACCAATATCTGTTTTTAACTTTATGAATTCTATCGCCTCTTCGATGCTGTCTGTTACCATAAATAAATCTAAATCTTCTTTATCTATATATTTGTGGTTAATAAGATTATTAAAAAAACTTAAAAGTGGAGACCAGAACTCTTTTCCAAAAAGCACAATGGGAAAGGATGTCATTTTTTTTGTTTGAGTTAAAACAAGGCTTTCAAAAAGCTCGTCCATAGTGCCGAATCCGCCCGGCATAATTATGAAGCTTACGGCATATTTCATAAATATCGTTTTCCGCGTGAAAAAATATTTGAAATTTAAGGGTTCATTCACGAATTTATTCATATGTTGTTCATGAGGTAGTTCTATGTTTAAACCGATTGATACTCCACCTGCCTCATAAGCTCCTTTGTTTCCGGCTTCCATTATGCCGGGTCCGCCTCCGGTTATAATTGCATATCCGTTTTCTGCAAGTTTTTTTGCTAGTTCAGTCGTTTTTTTGTAGTAAAAGTCATTTTCTGTTGCCCTTGCACTCCCGAAAATAGAAACGGCAGGACCTAATGAATCCAATTCGACAAATGCATCGGTAAAATCCGAGATTATTTTGAAAATTCGCCATACATCCCTATTTTTATTTCTATTTTCTAAAAATTCTTTTTGTATATCAAGCATTTTATCGCACTACCAATATAGGAAAATTACTGTTTTTTCTTAAAATGCTTTCCGTTGTGCTTCCTATAATCATTTCAAGTAGTCTGTGTTTACTGTATGCGCCGAGAAATAATAGAGGATTATCCTGTTCTTTTGTGAAATCTATCAAAGCATCGGCAGTTTTTTCCGAGTTTATGAAGAGAGTATTTATGCTACTGTCCAAATCTGCAAAAATCTCTTTTGATTTTTCTTCATTTTTTCCTACATATACAGCTGTTATGTTAACATTAAATTTGCTTTTGTAATACAGCGCATATTTTAATGCGGTTGAAGAAACACGGCTGTTATCATAACCTACTACAATATTTCTCGGAGTGTAAAAGTGTTCGTTTGCAACAAAAAGCGGTTTTTCTATTTTTCTAACTACGGGTTCTATATTGCTTCCGAGAATGCCTCTTTCGTAAGAAGCGTTTACCCCCTTTTTCCCTATAAAAACCATATCAAAATCTTCAGATTCGTCTATTATCGTAGGTGACACAACGCCGAGTGGCATTTTTTCTTTTAATTTTACGCCTTCAGCGTTAGCTATCTCTTCAAATGAGCTAAAAACATTTTTACCTTTCTCTTCTAAAATTTTTTTCATTTCGTTTGAAAAATTTGAGAAAGACTCAAGCCCGAGAGCACCGCTTAAATCATACATAAACGGTCCTTCAAGCTGTAAAATATCTATTATATGAAGAGCCTCAATATCTGCATTTATATGTTTGGCTATGTAGGCTGAATATTTCATTGTTGCTATTGAATATTGACTTGAATCGACGCATACCAAAATATTTCTAATATCAACCATTTTAATCCTCCATTATCGATTTTAGTTCCTGCTCGTTTATTATTTCTTTTTCGAGCAGTTCTGCGGATAACCGTTCAAGTTTATCTTTTTTGTCAATTAAAACCTTCTTTGTAGTTTTGTATAGTTCAGCCATAATATTGCTTACTTCGCTGTCGATAGTCTCTTTTGTTTTTTCACTTATATCGTCTCTTTGCTTAATTATACCCTGTGATGTAAGGAATTGCTGAGAACCGGGCTGGTCATAGACCACTAAGCCTATTTTTTCATCCATACCAAATTGAGTGACGAGTGCTTTGACTATATCAGTTGCTCTCGATAAATCATTTTGAGCACCCGTTGAAATTGTACCGAAAATGACCTCTTCAGCGGCTCTTCCCCCAAGAAGAACAGATACCTTATCGAGCATATCTTCTTTTGTTATCAGGTATTTTTCGTCGGTAGGAAGTTGTTGAGTATATCCTAATGCAGACAAACCCCTTGGGACTATCGAAATTTTATGAACAGGGTCAGCTCCGGGCAAAAGATATGCAATAATTGCATGACCTGATTCGTGGTAGGCAACCCTCTTTTTCTCGTCTTTTTTTATTACTCTGTTTTTCTTTTTCAAACCGGCAATCTGCCTCTCTATCGCCTCTTCAAAATGTTCCATACGAACAGAACTGTTATTTTCTCTTGCTGCGAGCAGGGCTGCTTCGTTTACTATATTTGCCAAATCCGCACCGGCAAGCCCCGGCGTCATTTGAGCTATTACTTTTAAGTCAACATCCTCTGATAGTTTTATTTTTTTAGCATGCACTTTTAATATTTTTTCTCGTCCCTCTAAATCGGGTTTGTCAACTATTATCTGTCTGTCAAATCTCCCCGGTCTCAAAAGAGCGGGATCGAGCACTTCCGGCCTGTTTGTAGCTGCCATAATAATAACCCCTACCGATGAATCAAAGCCATCCATCTCGGCAAGAAGCTGGTTTAAGGTTTGTTCTCTTTCGTCGTTTGATGCCATAGAGCCCATAGCTCTGCTTTTTCCTATTGCATCTATTTCATCAATAAAGACTATGCAAGGAGATAATTTTTTTGCCTCTTTAAATAGGTCTCTAACCCTACTTGCTCCAACACCTACGAACATCTCAACAAATTCAGAGCCGCTTATACTTAAAAACGGTACTTCCGCTTCGCCTGCGGTTGCTTTTGCAAGAAGTGTTTTCCCCGTTCCGGGAGCACCTACAAGCAAGACGCCCTTAGGAGCCCTTCCACCGAGTCTTTGATATTTGTTTGGGTCTTTTAGGTATTCAACTATTTCTTCAATCTCCTGTTTTGCTTCTTCAACACCGGCAACATCAGAGAATTTAACACCGGGCTTTTCGTTTAAATATACCTTGAATCTACTTTTTCCAAAACCGAAAAGTCCGCCACTTGCACCTTTCATCTTTTTTGACATAAGCCACCATAAAAAGAACAAAAATCCGAAAGGCAGAATCCATCCGAATATTAAATTTGTGAGCCAGGTACTTGTTATTGTGCCAGAGAAATCTACTTTATGTTTTTGGAGTTCTTTTATTAACGAGGGGTCATTTACGGCTATTGTAAGGAAGTTTTTTTCCGCATTGTTTTTATCTGTGTATTTGCCTTTTATATATTTTTCCGATATGGTGCATTTTTTTATTTTATCTTCATTGAGAAGATTTTTGAACTGAGAATAGGTAATAATTGTTTTTTTATCCGCTGTATAGTGTTGATACATATATATCATAAATATCGCCAAAATTATATATACTATGGAAATTTTTGAAAAATTATTAAGCGGTCCGTTATTATTTTGGTCTTTTTTCTGAATCTTGTTATTCATAAAGAAACCCATAATTATTTATTCTTGGAAGATATCGAATATATACTGCCGTCTCTCGATATTATATATAGTTTATCTTTA
>JAMOPP010000023.1 GCA_027064405.1 Desulfurellales bacterium | reverse complement strand
AACTTTAAGCGAAATATATAGAATCCTAAAACCAAAAGGAAAAATTGCCGTTGCAATAGTTGATAGAGATACTGAGATAGGAAAAGAGTATCTAAATAAGCAGCAAAAAGGGCAGTTCTACAAAACGGCTACATTTTTTTCAACAAAGGAGATTGTGGATTTACTTAAAAAGCATAATTTTAAAGTGGAAAAAATAGGGCAGACGCTTTTTGGTGACAGTATGAAGACTATAAACGAATTTCAATTACACAAAGAGGGATTTGGAGAAGGCGGTTTTGTAGTAATCTTGGGCGAAAAAATATGAATAGCTTCTTGTTTATAATAGAAAAATCTTTTAGTAATACCTTTTCTGCAATAGTAGTAATTTTATTTGGTTTTTTATTTATAACAGTTATAGTTTTATGGATTGCTACACCTTTTGTGCTGTTGTCTATCAAGAAAGAGATTACAAGTATCAAGAAGGAGCTTCAGAAAAATAATAATGTTCTTGACTAATAAAAGTCGCAATATATAATCTCTTAGCTATGAAACTTGAAGACGGCAAAAAGAATATAAAATATAAAATTTTGTCCATAGAGGGCGGATGCAGATCCAAAGATAGGCTGATTAAGCTTGGGCTGATACCGGGTAGTATAATCACCATAGAAAGAAGCGCTCCCTTAAAGGGTCCGTTTATGGTGGATGTGTCCGGCTCTAAGATTGTTGTGGGAAGGGGTATAGCCTCAAGAATAGACATAGAGGAGATTTTTTGATTTCCGTAGCATTAATAGGTCAGCCTAACTGTGGTAAAAGCACACTTTTCAATCAAATAGCAGGATATAAGAGTTTATCGGCAAATTTCCCGGGAGCTACGGTTTCTTATACAAAAGGAAAGACTTATATTGGAAACGATTTAATTGAAGTTATAGATTTGCCCGGCACATACTCTCTGAGTTGGTATGATGACGCCGAAAAAGAAACCATTAAAGCCCTTTTCTCATCAGATATAGATGTTATTATAAACATAGTAGATGCATCTACTATGATAAGAAGTATAGAACTTACGCTTGAGCTTATGTCTTTGGGAAGACCTATGATTGTTGCATTAAATATGATGGATGAAGCTGAAAATAAGGGTATATACATAAATATAGAAAGACTGCAGGATATACTTGGAATTAAAGTTGTGCCTATTATAGCTAAAAAAGGCAAGGGCGTAAAGAAATTACTCGAAGAAATAAAAAACGCTCAAAATCCGAGAAAGCGATGTATATATTCTAAAAATGTTGAAAAAGAAATTAAAAAAGTAACGGAATGTGCCAAAGATAATATAAAAAATGTTCAATGGCCGTGCAAACTGTTTTCAATTAAGGCAATTGAGGGGTTTGGTCCTTGTGAAAAGTTTTTTGAAGAAACAGAGTGTAAGCCGTTATTGGACAACGCAAAAAATGCCTTAAACAACGGTTTGGATATAATTCAGGAAAGGCACGCCCTGTGTATGAATATATTTGAAAATTCCGCAAAGGTGAAAAAAATCCGGAAAAAGAGTATAGAGAGCAAAATAGATAAATTCTTAATGCATCCTGTTTTTGGATATGTTTTTATGTTTGCAATTTTTATACTTATTTTTTATGTAGTTTTTACAGGCGGTGTTCCTATAGAGAATCTTGTTATTAAAGCCTTTGATAAAATTGATGCGTATCTTGCAAGCAACATACATAACAAGCTTTTATTTTCCATAGTGAAGGGCGGTATTGATGGAATTGGGGCTGCAACAGGAATAGCCTTACCATACCTCTTTCCTTTTTTGTTTATTATTTCCATATTAGAGGATGTGGGATATCTGCCGAGAATTGCTTATCTTATGGATTCGACTATGCATAGAATGGGTGTGCATGGCGTTAGTGTTATATCGTTTGTAGCGGGATACGGGTGTAGCGTGCCTGCAATTATGGCTACAAGAATCTTAAAAAGCAAAAAAGAGAAGTATATAACCGCATTCTTGGCATCTTTGGTTCCATGTTCCGCAAGAAGCATAGTTATAATGGGATTAGCAGGCTACTTTTTGGGCTATATGTATGTTATGGGGCTTTATGCCTTTAATCTTTTTATAATTTTAATAAGTGGCATAATACTTAAGAAACTTCTTCCGGGCATGAGCCCTGAAATAATATTGGATATACCTCCGTATAGGTTGCCTACAATTAAGACGCTTTTGATTAAAACATGGTATAAAATTAAAGATTTTATATATCTTGCCATTCCTATGCTTATTGTCGGAAGTATCATTTTGACACTAATATCGTATTATAAATTTGATTCTTATATAAATGTTATCTTTACACCTCTACTTACGGGTGTTCTCGGTCTTCCCGCTGCGGTTGGCGTAGTTCTTATATTCGGTATTTTAAAGAAAGAACTTACTCTGATTATGCTTTATCAGGCTTTGGGTTTATCGAGTATTTCTATGGTAAATAGTGTTATGAACCCTGCTCAAATGCTCACATTTACAATTTTTGTTATGTTTTATATACCCTGCGTTGCCACTATTGCTGCAATAAATAAGGAGATTGGCACAAAAGGTGCGACTACAATTACTTTTGCCACTCTCGTTTTGGCGGTTTTGTTGGCGTTTATAACTAAAATAGTATCTCCGTTAATCGTATAGTAAATTACAAGTTTACAACAAATATCCAATGCTGTATAAAAAGATATGAATTTTATTTATTTGATTCTATTTGCATACATAATGGGTTTTGTTACAGCTATGCCTATAGGAGCTGTTCAGGCTGAAATTGCAAAACGCTCTTTGAGCGGAAACATAGTGTCTGCTATGTTTGTTGCTTTTGCTTCTGTTTCTGTTGATATTTTATACGGAGCGGTTGCCTTTTTTGGTATAGCGCCGTTTTTAAAGGATAAGGTTGTAATTTCTTTTTTTCTGTTTATAGGTATGTCCATACTGCTTATTTTGTCTTTTTTGACAATTAGAAAAGGAAGTGGAAACAGCGTGCTGAGCGTTGAGGATTCTATATACAAAAATAAGCGACTTTCTTTTTTAATTGGCATTTCTCTTTCTGCCACGAACCCAACTATGATTTTTTGGTGGCTTGCCCAAGTTCAGTTTGTTAAGGATTTGGGCATAATAGACAATTTTACCACTCGATGCTATGCAAATTTTCTACTTTTCGGCGGACTTGGATTGGCATCATATTTAATTCTTTTGATATATATTTTGAAAAAGATGAAACACTTTATTTCAGATAAAATTGAAAGAAAGATAAATTTAATCTTGGGCATTTTTCTTATGTTTACAGCCTTTTATTTTTTTATTAGACTGGTAAAAATTTTATTGTAGGTCTCATTTTCTGTTTTTTATTAGAATCCACAGGAAGAAAGGTCCGCCTATGAGTGCCGTTATGACACCGATTGGTATTTCCGTAGGTGCAATTATAATTTTTCCTAAAAAATCAGAAAGGGTTAAAAAAGTACCTCCCGCAAAAAAACTTGCAGGCAAAAGCCATTTATGATTTGCACCTACAATAAGCCTTATAATGTGAGGGATTATCATACCTACAAAACCTATAGGCCCGCATAAAGATACCAAAATTCCTGTAGATATTGATACAAGTGTAAAAAATATTAGTCTTAAATATTTGATATTTACGCCTCTGCTTTGTGCAAACTCCTCTGAGATGTTCCATAGGTTAAGCTCCTTATGTAAAAAATGAACTACAAAAAATGTTATTATCACGGATGGTATTAAAAGATATAGTTTGCCATAGCCGACTGTTTCTAAATTTCCCATCATCCAACGCATTGTTGTAAATGAAAGAGCAAAATTG
>JAMOPP010000022.1 GCA_027064405.1 Desulfurellales bacterium | reverse complement strand
CTTGCGAATCTTCTTACAATAACATTTTCACCCATTTTTGCTATCGCATTCTCTATTATGTTTTTGACTTTTAGGCTACTGTCTTTAATAAATACCTGGTCTACAAGACAAGATTCTTCAAAATATTTTTCTATTTTTCCTTCAACAATTTTATCAAGTATATTTTCAGGTTTACCCTCAGACTTTAGCTGCTCTTTTAAAATATTTTTTTCTTTTTCAATAACATCCTCAGGAACCTCTTCTCTTGAAATATACAAAGGATTTGTTGCAGCTATCTGCATAGCAATATCTTTACATAAATTTGAAAATTCATCTGTATTTGCAACAAAATCAGTCTCGCAGTTAATTTCAACCAACACACCTATTTTGCCACCTGCGTGTATATAACTATAGACCTTGCCCTCTTTTGCAACCCTTGTAGCTTTCTTTCTTGCACTTGCAAGACCCATCTCTCTTAATTTCTCTATTGCTTTTTCCATATTTCCTTCGGTTTCGGTCAACGCTTTTTTGCAAGCCATCATCCCGGAACCTGTTTTATCTCTTAGTTCTTTAACCATTTGTGCAGTAATCTTAGCCATCTATTCTTCCTCCTCTGCTTCTGCTTCTATTTTTTCCTCTTTTGCTTTTTCAAATTCCGCCTCAATTTCTGCTTCTGATAGCTCTTTCTCTAATCTTGCCCTTCCGTTTATTACAGCATCTGCCATTTTTCTGGCAATTAGTTTAATTGACCTTATAGCGTCATCATTACCGGGTATAATATAATCAATAGGATCCGGATCGCAGTTAGTATCAACTAATGCAACAACAGGTATATTCAATTTATTTGCCTCTTTAACGGCAAGTTCTTCTCTTCTAACATCCACAACAAGAAGAATGTCAGGCAAACCCTCCATATCTTTGACTCCGCCTACATACTTCTGCATCTTTTCTTTTCTTTTTCTTAAAATTTTCTGCTCTTTTTTTGTATATTTTTCTATTTCACCACTTTCCTCCATCTCTTCAAGAGATTTCAAATTAGCAATGGTTTTTTGTATTGTTTGAAAGTTAGTTAAAAGTCCGCCAAGCCATTTTTCATTAATATACGGCATAGAGCAACTTAAAGCAGAGGATTTAATCTCTTCTTTACCCTGTTTTTTTGTACATACAAACAAAACATTTTTGCCTTTTGAAGCGGCATCTTCGATAAATTCATAAGCCCTATCAAAGTAAACCATAGTTTTCTGCAAATCAATGATGTGAATGTCCTTTCTCTCTGCAAAAATATACGGTTTCATTTTAGGATTCCATCTTTTAGTCTGATGACCAAAGTGAAATCCTGTCTCCAACAACTCTTTCATAGCAACATGCGACATTTTGTCCCCTCCGTTTTTTTAAGGATTTACCACCACTCTTTACAGTAATTGCCTAAGCAACTCCTTAAAATCAAAAGAGTGTGTGTAATTTCGATGAAGTTTATACAATAAACCTCTGACTTTTACAAGCAATTTATCAACATTTTACTTCAGTTGGAACATTCTTGCAGATGGGAAATTGTTATACACCTCTTTATATAATTCTTTGTTGTAATTTCCTAAAATATACATCTGATTAAAGTTAGTATTAAATGCCTTGTCATTGCAAATCATAATAAACAGCAATTTTCTATTTCTTAATATTGTTTCAACATTAATACCTTTATCATAATACTCCTTCTTATCAATTACATAACCGTTATTAATTGAAAAAGCTCTTTTTATCGGTATTTTATTATTTATTAATCCCTTATTAAAATCAAATCTGTTGCCCGAGCAATACAATATGCCATTATCGTAACGATTGCATCCTAAAATCTGAAAACCTATGGGTGCACTTTTTTTAAGTTTAAAACTCCAGTTGCCAAGATAACTTATTGCCGAAAATTTTCCTATCATATCGCGTGTAAAAAGAATGTAGTTATTTTTATTTTTAATTTTTTTATCGTATTTTAATACGCTATCTACAACCGATACTACCTTTTCGCCACTCTTTATCCTATCATTTATGCTTTTTATGCCATTTGAATCTATATAAGAAATGGTGTTATAAAATTTTGTTTGATTGTCACAAGAAAAACCCTTCGCAATAAAGTATGTTCTTGCTCCTCCGTGCGCTCCGCCATCATGGTATGTTGCAAATCCGTCAATATCTTCTATGGCATAACCGTAATCCCACCAACTTACTATATCTGCATATTTTATTTTTTTCTTTATGTTAATAAAGGACTTTACTATGTCCGGAGCTATTGACGGTTTGGGATTAAAATTTACAGCACTAAATCCCATTAATGCAAATATTAACAAAAAAGCCGATGCCGTAGCAATAAACGAAATCCAACATTTTTTAATATCTTTTGTTCTTGAAATATAGCTCGCCGCAAAATCAATCAGAAAACCAAGTCCGAGACCGACAAAAGGAGATAGAAACATAACCATACGATTTGAACTATGAAACGACAAAAGACCCAAAAATAGAATCGGCAAAATAGGTATAATATATTTTTTTAGAAATACAATTGATACAGCAAAAGAGAGTAGCCCGAAAACATCTATCACTTTATTTGAAAGTATATACTGTAGAACTTTTGAAAAGGAAACATGCTCAGCCTCTGTGATGGTTTTTAAAATATTAGGAAAGCCCTCTCCCGATGAGTTTGTGATTGAAAAATAGTTATGGAAAAATCCTACTATACTGCCAAATGCTCCGTAAACATACAAAGGGTTTGCAAAAATAATAAAGGCTACAAAAGATAAAATGGTTGTCTTTTTATCAACTTTATTGATAAACGCCATAACAACAAGCAAAATCATATATATCAGAATTATGCCATTATGCGAATACCACCAGCCGAAAAAGGCTAAGGTTAAACCAATCAGTGCAGAATAGACTATTTTTAATTTCTTGTCTTTCTCTTTGGAAAACAGCATTAAAAATAAAGATGCCAAAAACAGAAAAAAGAGCTGCAGCAGGTCTGTATCTACCCTTCCCATTGATGTTCTTATAAAATACATCCAGCTGAATGTTCCTACGAATGACCCCAATATTCCGGCCATTGGCATTTCCGCATAATAAAAGTATAAAGACAAAGGAATGACAAATAAACTTGCCAAAATCGGCACAAGAAAAAGACCTGAATTATAAATACTACTATTGGAAAGGTTTGAAATCTTAGAAATCAAAAAACTCAGCATAGGCACATAATGAGGTTTTCCCGTAGTGTCAGGATATGCTCTTAAGGTATCATTGTCATTTTTATAGTATGTGCCGTTTTTATCCTCCTTTGCATATCTTAACCAGTAATATGCATCAAGCGTTGTCATTGCAGGATAATTATCAACAAAATACAAACTTTTATTCTGTTTCCACCGGTTATACTGATTGTACCTAACATATCCGGACACAAAAAAAACAGCAAGAATTAGAACTATATAAATTTTCCAGTTAATATAGTTTGAAAGGGTAAATTTTATTTTACTATCCACTTCTTTTCCACAATACATTCATTGTTATAAAGAATTTTTCCTAAAAATACATCATCTTTTTTAAATGTATCCACACCCTTGGGTGTTCCGCTCATAAGCAAATCGTAATCAAAGAAAGTAAAATATTTGCTTGATTCCTCCAAAATCTCAGAAGGTTTATATATCATCAAATCAACGCCACCTTTTTGTCTAAGATTATTGTTGATATACAGTTCTATTCCAAGCTTATCAATGTCACCATTGAATTCTTTAAAATCACTAAAAACAGCAGCCTTATCGAACGCCTTCGCTTTTTCCCATGGCAAACCTTTATTCTTTAATTCGCTTTGAAT
>JAMOPP010000021.1 GCA_027064405.1 Desulfurellales bacterium | reverse complement strand
TATCAAGGAAAATTTGTTATTAACCATATTGATATCCCGCAAACCTGGGACGAGAATAGCAAAGAATTTTATGAAATTCTTTGCGTGAACATCACAAAAGCGCTTTATAGTAGTTTAAAGCAATATGAAAAAGGAGAGCAAAAATGATCAAATTAACTGAGCTGACTAAAAATCAGAAGCCAGAAGAAATTGAAGTTGATTTTGTAATTAAAACAGATAAACAGGTTGTAGCGACTGTAAAGAATAAATATAGATGTGAAATAGAATCAAGTGAGTCGGGATGGACGGCAGATACAAAAGTAAAAGTATTTTGTAGTTGTCCAGATTTTCAATTTAGATGGGCATATGTATTATGGAAACATGATGCTCTATTACATCCTGATAGTTTTGTATTAGAGCCTCCAAAAGAAAAAAATCCAGGGATGAAAGTAGGTGCATGTAAACATTTAGCTGCAGTTGCTAGAGAACTTTTGGAAACAGAAAAGAAATAATTAAAGTAGTCAAAAAATAAGATTCAGAAATATTGAAAAGAAGATATAAGGAGGACTAATGAAAAATATATTATTAATTGAAACAGAAAACGGTGTAGTGATTAACGTGATCAATTATGGAAACAACTTGGAAGTTGCAAAAGAAGAATTGAAACAGATTGCAAGAGACAATCTTGAAGATGAATGGGTTGATGAATATATCAGCGCTATAGAAGAAGAGGACGAATTGTTTGTGAATTGGTTCGATAAATATGGTGAACAAAAAGCCGCAACTATTGTAGAAATTGAATGTGAGGAAGAAACAAGGTAACGGTTCATAACGGCAGAGTGGAAATTATAGATATATTTATAAAATAAATACGCGGGCTGGGAAAACCACGGCGTTTTAACCCGTGGATGGAAGCTCGCGACTAGTAATTGAATTGTTAATGTGTATAAATGATCTTTTTTTTTGTTATCTAGCTCCTAATAACTAATCACTAAATCAAAGGTTACACGTCTCGCGCGATCAGAGACAAATTTCCAGAGCTCGATCGCAAATTACCAAGTCTTTGGACACGTTCTAGTTTTATAGCCTCAGTCGGGGCAGTTTCACTGGAAATAGTAAAACAGTATATTGAAAATCAGAAGGGAGTTTAAGTTGTTCGGTAAGAAGAAAAATAGCAATCTGGTGTCTATAGGATACAAAGTTGCTAAAGTCAAACTGTATCCGAGCGAGATGCAAAAATCCAAACTGTACTTAGCATTCAGAGAT
This sequence comes from Desulfurellales bacterium, assembly GCA_027064405.1. Classification (GTDB taxonomy): domain Bacteria; phylum Campylobacterota_A; class Desulfurellia; order Desulfurellales; family Hippeaceae; genus JAMOPP01. The sequence continues at coordinate 2,585 of JAMOPP010000021.1, read as the reverse complement.
GCAAATAGAATCTACAAATATATCGTGGATAACAGCATAACGAACTCTGCTAGTATTAAATATCTGAGACGCAAACATCTAGGTTCACAGTTTGCGCAGGGGCTGGTGCAGAAGTTCGAATTTGCTCTTAAATCGCAAAAAGGCTTGAAAACAGCAAATCTCGCAACTGGAAAGATAACATTTAAACGTGTAACTGTTTTACCGCATTGGTCAGATCAACCTATTAAGATTAAAAAGTTTATAGGCTCGAATGCTGGAAAACTTAGAATTCAAAATATCAAAGGCGATATCCGTTTTCGAGGTGCTAAACAGTTTGGAAAATTTGATCAACTTGCAGATCACTGGAAAATAGTCGCCGTACAACTTAAACAACAATTTAATCCTGTTTCTGGTAAATATGATTACTATGTTCATTTTGTAACCGAGTTATTCTTAACTCCAGAAAACTATAAAAAATATGAAAATAGAAAACGTTTATATCGACTCTGGCTTGGACTTGATTTTGGTTCGAGTACAGCTTTAACGTTTTCTGATGGTACTAAAATAGATTACAGATATCAGCATACTGAGGCTATAAAGCGCTTGAGCACAGCACTTAATCGTAAGCTGTTAACTGAAACTGGGCGTAAGCGATCAGCTCGCTTCAGACGCATAAAACGCAGATTGCAGCAAAATTGGATTAAGCTAATGAATCAGCGACAGAATATACTGAATCATATTAAACATTTGTTAAGCCGATTCAATATAGCTACCCAAGATGATAATATTCATGCATGGACTAAACTCAGGTCTCTGTCTTCCAAATTGCAAGACAGGGCTCTTGGTAAACTGAAAGCTTTTATAAAAGATCAGACAGAATCTATTTTACTAGATTCTAATAATCCAACCTCTAAAGTTTGCTGCAATTGTGGTAACTATAATTCTAGCTTAACTTTAAGTGATCGCACTTATCAGTGTTCAGCTTGCGGTGTATCGATTGATCGCGATGTAAATGCTGCTATCAATATGCTTAAGTTTGCTGGTATCCAGCCTCAGTTGTATGGTCATGTGCCTCAGTTTCTGAAAAATAAACTATCCAAAGTACCTGGAATCGAAATTATCTAGTTTGTAATTTTTAGCTTAAAACTACCGTGCGGTGTGGAGCGCACCGCACGTAAAACCGGCCTCTGATTGCTGAGGCAACTGCATTGATGGCTCATAGCTTGGCACCTCTAAGGAAACTACCGAGCTTTAGCCGGCAGTAGCTCACAGCGAGCATCATAGACTCGGTAAAATTTGGAATTAAATGCGATATGAAAAAATAAAAAAAAGGAGCATAACAATGAGAATAGACGAATTAAGAATCGGAACGCATTTTAAAGACTGTGAAATCGAGAATGCCAAATTTCAAATTTTTGATGAGAGAAAATATATTGTATATAACAATGACAAAACATTTGTAGCTATTGCAAATGATATTGGAAACGGTAACGGGGTTGTGGTTGGAGTTCTTACCGGAGAAGAAGCTGCTAATTATATAGATAACGTTTTAAACGAATCAGAATAATTAGAAGAAGTTTTAATAGAGCAAAATAAAGCTGTTGACGAAAGACCTGTCTGCAAAGAAATTGTTCGTTTCGAGCAAGCTGGTATCTGTGTAGAAACTATTTAAAAATCAGTTGTTAGAAGTCTGCCTGTGGAGCGCGGGTGACTATAAAATGCAGCGCTGTTGCGCTGAAGCCCTTTAACCAACTAGAGCGACTGGGCTCTGTTTCATATAAACTATATTAGAAGCCCAGGCGCTTTAGTATTGGGTAGCTCATATATGATGCTGATAAGCACGATTTGCAAACCGATTTCGACGTAAATGTTAAAGTGAAAGAAATATATACATGGATAAACAGAATAACGGATGAAAAGCAGATTGAGAAAATTGAAGAGTATTTAGCTGAAAATCTGTATTTCGAAGATGAGCATCCGGATGTATGTATTATTAATGAAGACATCATTGAAGATGCTATAGAATATGCTACAAAAAAGGGGAAAGTGTGTGCATCTTGACAATGGGTGATAGATATGTGCTGAGGAGAAAATAGGAAGTGGAAAAAGTTAAAGATGAAAGTGTGTGGATATATAAAAACATAGAAAATGCACTTGGTGAAAAGCATCAGAAAAATAATTTAAAAAGGAGAGCAAAGTGAAAAATAACAATTACTTTTGCATAAATTGTGGGATGAGCAAAAAACATGGCGCATTCGATAATGAAGTTATCGAATGCCCAAACTGTCATGAAGAAACTATGATGAATATTGGAGATAAACTGAGACCGCCTGCAATTAAAAACAAGAAAAATTCAAAGAAAGAAATCAGAAAATTTCTTAAAGAAATAATAAATCCAAGATGGAGGAAAAAATTGACAAAAGAAACTTCAAAAAAATTCAATGATCTACTTGACGAATATCTCGGAAAATACTTACCAGGTAAAGGAAAATTAGCAGTTATTTCTATGAGCGGTGGGCTAGATTCTGCTACTTTATGCGCAGAAGCTTTAAGTCGCGGTTATGATGTTTTTGTATTAAATTTTAATTATAATCAAAAAAACTGGG
>JAMOPP010000020.1 GCA_027064405.1 Desulfurellales bacterium | reverse complement strand
TCAATATCGATAAAATAATATTTTAGATTGTCTATTGCCGAGATTATGTCGCTAATTATATTCTCATCTTCAAAGTTCATAACGGATACGGCTTTCCAATACGCTTCGGTTGCTTTTTCTTTTGAACTATCATCTTTATGCAAAATTTCTATATACGACATTGCAAGGTGAAACAGTTCTCCGTATGGTTTTTTACCGATATCCGTATCTATGTCGCAGGTTTGGTATATTTTGAGATGACTTCTTATTGATGAGCCTATCTTTGCATTTAGAGCATAATTTTTCTTATCATTTTTCTTATCACTGTCCGATTCTTGAAAATTTTTAAGTTCACCTGTTTCGAAATTTTCCTTATTTTCCTTATTTTCCTTGTTTAGTATTTTATAAATTAAATTGGCAACTGTAATATTCTTCGGTATTGTTCCGTCTTTGTTTAGGCTGTTTATGCCGAAAATAAAAAGATTTTCTTTTGCCCTTGTATTTGCAACATATGCGAGATTTAAGGCTTCGATAAAATTTATCTTTAATTGATTAAGATATGCTTGATTGGCATCTTTTGAAATGTCTCTTAAATTCTTATCGACTTTTGCAAATAGAGTATCACCCTTATCTGCAAAATCTTCTATGCTAAATGTTTTATATATGTCGATATTTTTTGCATCATAGAGCTTCCAGTCGTAAAAAGGCAGTATAACCGTGTGACTTTCAAGTCCTTTTGATTTATGAATTGTTGTTATCTTTAAAGCCTCGGTATTCTCAGGTAACTCTACCGCTATATCCGTATTTTTGTAAAAATAATCCACTATTTCATACAAACTTTTCTGTTTCTGTGTTAAAATTAAGGTTTCTTCAAGCAGTTTGTTAAAATATATTTTATTATCATCAAGATTAAAATATCCTTTTTCCAGAATATAGCAAAAAAGCTCATAGGCTGAACTGTTTTGAGATTTACTATAAAGTTCTTCAATTGAAGTTAATCTCAAACCTATTTCGTCGAAGGCTTTTTTGTATCGTTTGTCTTCTTTAAAAATAATCGATGAGATTAAAAACAGAAACCTTTTAATTTCAAAATTGTTTATAAGGAGTAATGAATCGTCGGTTATGAACTTTAAGTTAGGAAAATCTTCCATTAGCCAATTTGTAACTTTTCTTATCTCCTTTTTAGTTCTGAGTAGAATCATTATATCAGAAAGAGGTATCTTTTTATCGTTTAGCGTTGTTTTTATCGTTTCCTTTATTTGAGAGCGATAGAATGTGTCAATATCGGAATCTTTATCGTTATTCTTAACTGTTTTTAAAAGGACTTTAACATAGCCACCGTTTCCCGCCTTGCATTCCTGTCTTGAAGATTTATAGAGTTTTTCAATATCTTTCTCTATTGATGATTTAAAATTTTCGTCAAGGGGTTTAGTTATTTCATCGTTTAATAAATTCTCTGAAGAAAAAATAGTGTTGTTAAATTCTATTATACTACTTTTTGAGCGATAATTATTTTCTGTTGTTTGAGTTTTGATGTTTAGCTCTTTTTTTGCAAGAAGTGTGTCAAAAATGTTATAATCCCCGCCACGCCAGGCATAAATTGCCTGTTTTTTATCCCCTACTACAAAAAGAGAGCCTCCCTTAGCTACACCGTTTTCTATAAGAGCGTAAAGGGCTTCAAACTGCTCCTTTGATGTGTCCTGAAATTCATCTATGAGGTAATGTGTTATTTTCTCGCCCAATTTACAAAAAGCTTCGCTTACGCCGTAATCCGTATTTAATATATTTCCTACGGATTTTGCTATTTTACTGCCGTCAATGATATTAAGCGAGGATTTTATCTCTTCTTCTTTTTTTCTAAGATTCACTATTTGCTTTGCTATACTTTCCGTTTGATATGTATGTCTTAAAATTATGTATGCCGTAGAAAGTTCATAGCATCCGTTTAAACATTCTATAAATTTATCTGAATCCTCTTTGTTTAACTGTTGATTCTTTTTTAAAATTGATTCTAAATTCTTACTTTCTATCAATTGCTTAATTTGAGATATTTTTTCCGTTGCTTTTTTAATATCCATATTTTTGTAGCTTTTTATTTTTGTTCCGTTAAAAACGGTTTTATTTTCTTCTATTAAATTATCGATTTTAATTGCGTTTTTCTTTATTTTTTCTTCAATTTCATCTTTTATTTCGTTGTATGAAGAACCTTTGAGATTAAATTTTTTTGTAAAAATTTTTATGATGTGTTTTAAATTTACAACATCGTTCGGAATATCTATATTTTGAAAATCCTGCAAAGAATTAAAAATAATTTTCTCACCATTTACACCTTTTTTACCAAGATAGAGCATATCTTGAAGAAATATTATTAGGTTTCTATGGTTGTCGGTATCTGAAATAAGATCATCAACTGCAAATTGAAATATTTCATCACTGTTAAAATTAATATCATAATCGGGATAAATACTTAAATCTACCGAAAAAGCTTTAATTATTCTGTTCATAAAAGAATCAATCGTTGTTACATTTAATTCACCTAAATTTTTTATTATTTCAATAAGTGCTCGCAGTGCATTTTCTTTGGATATTGCAAAATCATTTTTATTAAAATTGTTATCTTTATAAAGCAGTGAAAGTTTTTTTAAAAAAAGTAAAATCCTCTCTTTCATTTCCGCTGCGGCTTTGTTTGTAAATGTAATTGCTACAATGGAGCCTAAGGAGTCTGTAGTTGCAATATTGTCTATATCCATATTATTAATTCTGCAGAGATTTGAACTACTTTTGCTGTTTGACATCAAATATAAAGACAGAAGATGTATGAATCTCTTTGCCAGCTGATAGGTTTTTCCGCTTCCTGCTGATGCTTCTATAACCAATCTATCTTCAAAATTTAATAAATTCTTTTTCATATTTACCTTAATTTTCATAATATCACATAGCTGTCTTACGGTCAACGGATTAAAATAAAAAAATAAAGGAATGAGTTTTGCTAACATAGCCTTGAGAAAAAAAAGGGGGTTGTTTTTATGCTTTTTGATTCAACTATGAAATATTTGCAACAGTCGTTGGATGTAACGTCACTCAGGCATAGCGTTATAGCGAGTAACATAGCCAATGCCGATACGCCCAACTATAAAGCCAAACATATACCTTTTAAAAATATTTTAAATTTGGCGCAGAAGAACGATATTACACTCGATACAACAAACTCTATGCATATAAAATCAAACGAAGGTTTTAAAAATATTATAAAACAGGATAACGATAGCTATCTTCAAAGAAACGATAAAAATAATGTAAATATGGATACGGAAATGATTCTTCTTGCTAAAAATACGATTTTATTTAATGCTTTGACAAATATGGAAAAATTTAAATTTAACCAATATAAAGACCTTATTGCTGCAAACAGGAATATTTAAGAGGTGAATTATGAGTTTTTTTGACGGAATGAATATAGCGGCAAGTGGAATGAGTGCTCAAAGGTTGAGAATGAATATAATTTCCGCAAATATATCCAATGCCGATAGCGTAAAAACAAAAGAGGGCGGACCTTACAAAAGAAAAGATGTAATTTTTGAAGCGAAGGATTACAGTAAATTCCCATCGATACTTAAAGAGGCGGTTGTTGATAAGGTTGTAAGGGATGACACTCCGCCTAAGTTAAAGTATGATCCTCAAAATCCTATGGCAAATAAAGACGGTTATGTGGCATATCCGAATATAAATCCTGTGGTTGAAATGACAAATTTAATTGATGCAATGCGTACATATCAAGCTAATGTATCTGTTATGGATTCTGCAAAACAGATGGCGCAGGGCGTTATAGGAATCTTAAGGACTTGATTTTTATGTTATTTTTATTATTATTAGGGGTATGATGAAAGTTAGTGACATTAATTTGACTCCGACTATAAACGGCGACAAAGAGAATATTAAAAATAAAGCCAACGATTCTTTTGCGGATATACTTAAACAATCTTTGAACGAGGTTAACGAGCTTCAGAATAAAGCCGACGATTCAATTAAGGGTATAGCGTCCGGAAAGATGGATAATATTCAAGATGCGGTTATGGCAATTGAAAAAGCCGACATTTCTTTAAAACTTGTCACGGAAATTAGAAATAAAGCCGTTGAAGCGTATAAAGAAGTTATGCGTATGCAGGTTTAGTGTATTTTATTAAATTTTTTGTTTGCTAAAATAACCATTTATAAATATACTTTGCAATATGGATTTTAAGCTTCTTTTAGGACAGTTTAAAAAGTTTTTTGCAAATATGTCTAAGCAACAGAGGATAATACTCTTTTCTTCTTTGGGAGGACTCTTTTTTGCAATTATACTTTTAACTGTAATCGGTTCAAAGGTTGAATATTCAACCCTATTTACAAATCTGTCTCCGCAGGATGCATCAAGCATAACAGCTTATCTTGATCAGAAAAAGGTTGATTATAAACTTGTGGGTTCTACAACAATTAAGGTTCCGAAATCTCAGGTGTACAGAATAAGATTGGATTTGGTATCGGCAGGCTTGCCAAAACATGGTGTTGTGGGTTTTGAAATATTTGACAAACAGAATTTTGGCACTACAAACTTTGTGGAAAATATAAATTACATAAGGGCTCTTGAAGGTGAGTTGGTAAGAACCATTGAAAGTATGAATGATATTAAAAGTGCGAGGATACACCTTGCCATACCTAAACCGACCGTTTTCGTGGATAAAGAGGCTAATCCTACAGCGAGTGTTGTGCTTGATTTATACTCCCCTCTATCGCTAAGACAGGTTATAGCTATACAAAAACTTGTGGCATCGAGTGTGCCAAAACTTTCATACAAAGATGTTACCGTTGTTGATAGCAGTGGAAATCTCTTGTCTAAGAAGATGAACGAAGATGAATTTCTTACAGGTAATGAAATTAAATACAAGGACGCCATACAAAAAATATACCTAAAAAAGATAAATAACTTTCTAACACCTATTCTCGGTAAAAGTAAGTTTGTCGCAACTGTTGATATTGATTTGGATTTAAGCAAAGTGACAAAAAAGAGTGTGACCTATGATCCAAACAGTGTTGTGCGTAGTGAACAGAACGAGGAATCTACAAATATGACTCCGCAGAATAAAGGTGTACCGGGCGTTGTATCAAATGTGAAAAAAAATGAAACCGCACCATCTTCTTCATCGTCAAAGAGTACACATACAAAAACCATTACCAATTTTGAGATAGGGCATACCGAAACCGTAACAGAGGAGCCACTATTTAAAATAAAGAAAATTTCAGCTGTTGTTATTGCTGACGGGACATATATTCCGATAAAAGATAAGAATGGAAAAATTACGGATTATAAATATAAACCTTTGGATGCTGCTACGGTATCTATGATAAAAGATGCTGTTATGAAGGCTGTAGGATACGATAAAAGCAGAGGAGATCAGGTTAGTGTGTCAAGTATGAAATTTCAGGTGGACCAAAAGTATGAAACGGTTAAAAAAATGGATACAAAAAGTTTGATTGTCCACTATTCGTCTTATTATAGATATATAGTTATTGCTCTTTTCATTTTATTGTTTTATTTCTTATTTCTACGCAAATTTATCAAGAATGCTCTTAAAATACATAAGATTGAAAGCGATTCCGTAGATGAAGATTTGGCTGAAGCATCCAAGGCTACCGGTAAAAGTGTAGGTGATATAGAGAAAGAGTTGTCTGAAAAATTGGAATCAGAAAGTGCGATGAGTGAAGAGGCAATGAAAAGCAAGGTAATGGAAGATAAGCTTAGGGAAGAGGCTGATAAAAATCCCGAAGAAATTGCAAACTTAATTAAAACTTTGATTTCAACATCAAAGAAAGGCTGATAATTATGGCTGAACAAGTAAAAAAAATAGAAAGTGTAGATGATTTAACACCTTACCAGAAATCGGCATTGCTTGTTATAGTGTTGGGCGAGGACTATTCATCAAAGGTTTTGTCTCATTTGCCGAAGCAGGAAATTGAAGCTATATCGAAAGAGATAGCTTTTATGAAAACAGTTGATCCTGTAATTATGAGGGCTGTAATTGATGAATTTTATAAGATGCTCAAGGCTAAAGAATATATTAGCGCGGGTGGCTTGGAGTATGCGAAAGATGTTTTGATAAAAACACTTGGACCTGAAGAAGCCCGTAAGATTATAGATAAATTGGTCAAAATTATGGAATCAAGTTACGGCTTTGAGTATTTGGAAAATATAGACCCGAAGCAGCTTGTTAAATTTATACAGAATGAACATCCTCAAACAATAGCAATTATTCTGTCTCATCTTGACCAATCAACCGCTTCTGAAGTTATGTCTCTTTTGCCTAAAGAGTTACAGGCTGATGTTGCTTTAAGGGTTGCTTCTTTGGAGAATGTTTCACCGGCTATCATTAAACATGTTTCTGAAATTTTAGAAAGTAAAATGGAAAATGTGAGTGGTTCAAATGTTGAGCTTGGAGGCATTAGAAAAGTTTCAGAAATAATTAATAGAATGGGAAGAGTTGAGTCGAAAGCCCTAATTGATGCAATTGCAGAGAATAATCCCGATTTGGCAAGTCAGATAAGAGATATGATGTTTGTATTTGATGATATAATCAAACTCAATGATTCTGATATGCAGGAGCTGCTAAAACATGTTGACAAGAAAGATTTAATTATGGCAATGAAGGGTGCTTCTGATGAGCTTAAAGATAAATTCTTTGGTAATATGTCGTCGAGAGCCGCTGATACACTAAAAGAGGAATTGGAATTCTTGGGCGCTGTTAAGGTCAAGGATGTTGAAAAAGCGCAGAAGATTATAGTTGATGTTGTAAGAAAACTTGATGAAGAGGGTGTAATATCAATAGGTGGCGGCGGAGAAGAGGTTTTGGCTTAATAAGCCGATAAAATGAAGATGGAAGTTCAAAAATATATATTTCAGGAATTCAATACCGACGAATCTAATGATAGCGATGAAGAGCGTGATGCCAAAAACAGTGAACAAGATAACAATATAGAGGAAAAACTTAAAAAAATTATTGAAGAAACTCAGAAAAAGGCAAATGAACAGGCTAATCTTTTAAGAGAAAATGCAAAAAAAGAGGGTTTTGAGGCGGGATACAGAGAAGGTCTTGAAAATGCCAGAAGAGAAATGGAGGAGTCTTTTAAAAAAACAACTGACGAATACCTTGATAAAATTCAAGAATCTTTGAAGCTTATTGTAGATTTTAAGAACGAATTGGATAAAAAATACAAGGATATTGAAAATAGCGCCACTGATGCCGTCCTTGAGATAGTATCAAAAGTTATATCCAAAAAAATAGAAGAGGATAAAGATATAATAGCAAATATGGTAAAGGAGGCTTTGGGTTTAAGTGAAAGTAAAAGTATAAAAATAAAGTTAAACCCACAAGATGCTTCAAACTTAAGAAATAAGGACAAGGAGATATTCGGAAGTAAAAAGGTGGAAATAGTAGAGGATGATTCCTTGGCAAGGGGCTCTATTCTTATAGAAGAAGAAAACGGTAATATCATAGATGCCGGATTGGAATCCAAAATGAACAGTTTGTCCAATAGTGTTAAAAATGAATAAACTTGATAATTTTGTCAGTTTGGTTAAGTCATCAAATTTAATATCTGTATACGGAAAAATAAAGAAGGTTTCCGGAATAACGATAAAGGCAACCGGTCCTTTAAACTCAAAAATTGGTGATGTGTGCAAGATAGAGTCTAACGGTTCTTTGGTTGATGCGGAGGTTGTTGGTTTTGATGAAGATGGTATTGTGCTTATGCCTCTTGGAACTCTGGATGGAATAAAATCTTCAAGCTTGGTGAAATCCACGGATAAAGGGCTGAGTGTTCCTGTAAGCAGAAATATGCTTGGAAGGGTTGTTAATGCTCTTGGCAGACCGATTGATTTTAAAGGTGCCATAGATATTGAAAAGACTTATCCCATATATCCTAAGCCTATTTTACCCTTTGAGAGGGAGATTATAAAGGAGCCTATAACCCTTGGAATTAAGGCGATTGACGGACTTTTAACAATAGGAAAGGGGCAAAGGATAGGAATTTTTGCAGGAAGTGGCGTAGGTAAAAGTACACTTATGGGAATGGTGGCAAGAAACAGCTCTGCTGATGTTAATGTTATTGCGTTAATAGGTGAAAGGGGTAGAGAGGTTAGAGAATTTGTTGAAAATGATTTAAAGGAAGAGGGTTTAAAGAAAAGTGTAGTCGTTGTTGCAACGAGTGACGAGCCTCCTTTGCTTAGAAGGGAAGGTGCGTTTGTTGCAACTGCCATAGCTGAATTTTTTAAAGATCAAGGTATGAATGTTATGCTTATGATGGATTCCGCTACTCGTTTTGCAATGGCACAAAGAGAGATAGGTTTGGCAACAGGAGAGCCTCCGACAACAAAGGGTTACACGCCGAGTGTTTTTACACTTCTTCCAAGATTGATGGAAAGGGCAGGTAACTTTAAAAATGGTTCAATAACGGCGATTTACACTATTTTGGTTGATGGTGATGATTTGACGGAGCCTATAGCCGATGCGTCAAGGTCAATACTCGACGGACATATAGTTTTATCAAGAAAAATAGCCGAAAAAGGAAGGTATCCTGCAGTTGATGTTTTAAAGAGTATATCGAGACTTATGAGTTCTGTAGCTGATGCAAACCATAAAGCCGTTGCGCTTAAATTGAGAAAAATATTATCTGTATATCAGGAATCGGAAGATTTAATAAATATAGGAGCTTATGTGAAAGGGAGCAGTAAAGATATAGATGAGGCTATAAAATATATAGATAAGGTTGAAGAGTTTCTTGCTCAGAAGGTTGATGAATCTTTTTCAGCGGAAGAAACTGTGGATTTGATGAATAAGATTTTTGAGGATACTCCGAGTGTTTAAGTTTAAATTTGAAAAGATGATAAAAATTAAAGAAAGCATATTAAAAAAATCTCTACTCGAATTGGCAAGCATAGATAAAATGATAAAGCTAAAAAAAGAGGAAAAAAATAGAATGGAAATTGATAACCAACAAAGAAGAAAAAAATTAAATAACCTCTTAAAAAAAGACAATTTTGAAAAAAATATGCTTGTTTTTGTAAGCGAGAATATACAAAGAGCCGAAAGAAGGATTGCTATGCTTGAGCGTGAAATAAGCTCTTTAAATATAGCAAGAACAAAAAAACTTGATGAGATACTGTTTTTGAATATGGAAAAGAAAAAACTTGAAAAATTAAAGTCAAAAGAATATGAAAGGTATTTAGAAGAAGAAAATAAATCTGAAATGAGGTTTTTGAATGAGATTGCGAATATTCGGTCTGCTAATAGGATTTTGCGTAATTAGCCTGCTTCTGACAGCAACAAATTCATATTCTGTTGATAAGAAAAGTAGAAATATGAGTCAAATTGCGGAAAAAATAAATGAATTAAAGAGCATAGAAAATATAATAAATAAAAAAATAGAGAAACTTAACAAGGAAAAGAAAGAAATAGAAAAAGAAAAAAACGAGATAATAAAGTTAAAAAAAGAAACGGATGCGTATGTTGCAGATGCTAAAAAAAGATTGGAATCCATAAAAAAACAGATTGCCGATGAGAAGATTAAAAAACTATCTGCTATATATTCACAGGCAAAAGCACAATCTGCGGCGGATGCATTGTCAAATATGGATGAAAACCTTGCCGCACAAATTCTTATTTTTATGCAGGCAAGAAAATCCGGTGCAATAATTTCAAAGATGAATCCTAAAAAGGCTTCAAGTATTTTTCAGAAATTCGTCAAAAGTTCTACCATAAAAAAAACTACCAATAAACAGTAAATTTGTCGTTAAGATTTATTCTTAAAAAAGTGTTGGAATGTTATATAACAAAAGCTATTTTACCCAAAAATTTTTCATAAATATTACAAACACGGTGTAGATTTCCAATCTTCCTATAAGCATAGCAAAACTCAGTATCCATTTTACAGCTGCCGGTAAAAAATTATAATTTAGAGACGGACCTACAAGGCCAAACCCCGGACCTATGTTACCAAGTGCTGCGGCGGAAGCCGATAAAGATGTTAACAGGTCTATGTTGAACATAGATATTAGAAGAGCAGTTATAAAAAATGTTGTTATATAAAGAAAGAAAAAAGAAGATATTAAATAGACGATATTCTTTCTAATAAGTTGCCCGTTCATAGTTAATGTAAATATACCTTTAGAATGTATGTGGTATTTTAATTCATTTATTGATTGCTTTAATAGAATGAGTATTCTTATTACCTTTATGCTTCCTCCTGTTGAGCCTGAGCATCCTCCCACGAACATAAGTAAAAACAGTATTGCTTGTGAAAAATATGGCCATCTTGTGTAGTCAGCTGTAGCGTATCCTGTGGTTGTCATAATAGAAACTACTTGAAAAGAGCCATATCTTAACGCCTCAAAAAAATTGCCGTATTTGTTAAGTATATTTAACGATACAACAAGTATTGCTATTGTAGTTAAAAGTGCATAAAATCTCAATTCTTCATCTTTAAAAGCCTTAAATTTTCCCGTTAGAATCTTGAAATGAAGGGAAAAATTCATACCTGCTATAAACATAAAAACGGTTATGATAAAATCTATATACGCAGAATGAAAATATGCCACACTTGTATTTTTTGTAGAAAAACCGCCTGTAGCCATAGTGCCAAATGTGTGGGTTAATGCATCAAAAAGATTCATACCTCCAAAAAGTAGTAAAATTGTTTCAATGGCACTAAGAAGAAAATAAACAAGCCATAAATATTTTGCGGTTTCTGCTATTCTTGGTGAAATTTTTTCAACCGTAGGCCCGGGAGCTTCAGCCTTGATAAGCTGCATACCTCCTATTCCAAGCATAGGCAAAACTGCAACACTTAATACAATAATACCCATACCGCCCAACCAATGAGTCAATGAACGCCAAAACAGTATGGATTTGGGTACACTTTCAATGTCGGTTAATATCGATGCTCCTGTTGTGGTAAATCCTGACATTGTTTCAAAAAAGGAGTTTGTTATGCTCATATGCATTGAAATCATATATGGAATGCTTCCAAAAATGGCTATAACTATCCAACTTAATGTTACCAAAAGAAAGCCGCCTTTTTTGGATAAAATCTTGTTTTCATTGTCTTTGATTAATGACAATCCCAATATTCCTATTATTGCTCCTATTATTATGGAAATTATAAATCCGAAATACGCATTATCACTGTAATAAATTGAAAAAGATAGAGGTAAAATCATAAAAACTGATACTATAAGAATAAGTATGGACAAAAATTTTAGAATTATGCGCCAATTCATATCTTTAAATTATATTTTCTATTTTTGTTATGTCCTCTTTCTTTGCAAAGAGTATAACGCGATCATTTTCTCTTATAGTTAATTCACCGTTAGGTATTATGCTCTGATTGTCTCTTATAAGGGCTATTATTAGACTGTTTTTGGGTATATTTGCATCTTTTATCTGTTTGTTTTTTAGCTTTGATTTTTGTGATATATCAAATTCAAGCGCTTCCGCTTCTCCACCGAAAATAGAATATACACCGATAATATTACCCTTTCTTACAAACTTCAATATGCTGCTTACGCTTGATAGTTTTGGGCTCACAACGGCGTCTATGTTTAGTCTTGTCGCCATTGTTATATAGTTCGTTTTATCCATTACGGCTATTGTTCGTTTTACCCCTATGCTTTTTGCATATAACGACGAGATTAAATTAATCTCCTCATTGCCTGTCGCTGCGATTGCCACATCAAATTCATCTATGCTTTCTTCTTCAAATACATCGGCATTGCTTGCATCGTCATTGATAATTGTTGCATTTTTGCATTGTTGAGATATGAGTTTGCACTTCTCGTAATCCTTTTCGATAATCTTTATATTCCTTTTCTTCCCGCAGAGCCCTTTTGCTGTCATAACCCCTATCTTGCTTCCGCCGAATATTGCTATATTTCTAATTTTAATCTTTGTCTTTCCTATCTGTTTAAGAATATCTTCTACATTATTTTTTTTAGATACAATATAGATATAATCGCCCTCTTTAACTTGTGTATAACCACTTGGAATTATTAAATTTCCTTCGGCAGTTTTGATTCCTGAAACAATAAAATCACTCTGAATTTCTTTTTTTATGTCAATTATGGTTCTGTCTTTTAAGATAGAATGTTGGTCAATATAGACACCGCGCATCTGTATATCAATATCCTCAAATATTATAATATCACTTGATGCGCCGAAGTTTACGGCATTAATTATGCTCTTTGCGGCTTCCATTTCAGGATTTATTATTAAATCCACTCCGAATTTTTCTAATGATTTTGATGTTCTTGTGCTGTATTCCGGATTCCTTACCCTTGCAGCCTTTTTTGATATATTAAATTTTGCGGATGCAAAAAAACATGATAGCAGGTTTATCTCATCCGAGTCTGTTACGGCAAGGAACATATCCGCATTGCCACATTCTGCTTTTTCAAGAATGTCAACACTTGTAGATTCTCCGTTAATTACCATACAATCCAGATGTTCG
Organism: Desulfurellales bacterium; assembly: GCA_027064405.1. Taxonomy (GTDB): domain Bacteria; phylum Campylobacterota_A; class Desulfurellia; order Desulfurellales; family Hippeaceae; genus JAMOPP01. Next base: position 6,823 of record JAMOPP010000020.1, on the reverse strand, counting down.
GATGCAAATTTTGCCCTCTCTTCGTTCTTTTCTATCAAAACAACATACTTTTTTTCTTCGCTTAATTGTTTTGCTATGTGAAAACCGACTTCACCGGCTCCTGCAATAACTATTTTCACAGTTAACCGTACTTTTCTCTGTAGCTCAAATATAATTCAACTTCATATTTAGAGCCTATAATCAGAGGGGTTTTCTGGTGAATCTCTTTTGGTACAATGTCAAGAATTCTTGATGTTCCGTCCGTTGCCATGCCACCTGCTTGCTCGATTAAAAATGCCATGGGATTCGCCTCGTACATTAATCTCAACTTTCCTTTTCTGTTTTTGTTATTTTCAGGATATAAAAAGACCCCGCCCTTCAACATATTTCTATGAAAATCTGCGACAAGGGAGCCTATCCATCTTGCAGTATATTGTCTATCCGGATGATTTCTCATAAATTTTACATATTCTTTGATACCTGTTGCCCACCTGTCGTAATTTGACTCGTTAATACTGTATATTTTACCGAATTGAGGTATTTTAATATTTGGATGAGAAAGTAGGAATTCTCCCACACTTGGGTCAAGAGTAAAACCGTTAACTCCATTTCCCGTAGTGTAAACAAACATTGTGCTTGAGCCATATATTACATACCCTGAACAGACAAGATTTTTGCCAGGCTGTAGTAGTGATTTGCTACAATCATCATCGTCAAGTCTTTTATAAATACCAAAGATAGTTCCTATGCTGACATTCACATCTATATTGCTTGAACCGTCGAGAGGGTCGAATACCACTACATACTTGCCTTCCAAGCTTTTATCGCTTACCCCTATAGGTTCGTCAAGTTCTTCACTTGCCATAGCGCATACCTTTCCGGTCGGATCTAATGCTTGAATCATTTTCTCATTGCAAAATAGGTCAAGTTTCTGCTGTGTTTCTCCATGCACATTGTGACTTTTTGTGCTACCTATTATATTTACAAGTCCAGCTTTATTTATTTCCCTGCTTATTATCTTTGATGCAAAGGCAATCTGTTCCAATATTAGGGTAAAATCACCACTTGCACCGGGATATTTTTTTTCTTCTTCAAGCATAAACCTGCTCAAATTAATTATAGAATTACTCATACGCAAACCTCCCTGCTTAAAAAAGGATTGAACTTTTTCTCATCCAATCCTTTTTTATGGCTATTTATTGATCTGTTTATTTGGTAGTCTCCTCCTGAAATTTTTTAAATTTCAGGTAAATATTCCAATGCCTCTTTTGCTTTTCCTTCGGGATATTCGTAATCTTTCATATCTCCTGACAAATATGTATCGTAAGATGACATATCAAAGTGTCCGTGACCGGAAAAACATATCAGAATGGTTTTTTCTTTTTGCTCCTCTTTGGCTTTCACGGCTTCTTCAATTGCCCCCTTTATGGCGTGGCATGTTTCCGGTGCCGGTATTATTCCCTCGGTCTTTGCAAAGAGTAGTCCTGCTTCAAAAACCTCTGTTTGCATATAAGAAACAGCATCAAGAAGGCCGTCTTTTCTTAATTGACTCAAAATAGGTGAATCTCCGTGATATCTTAACCCTCCTGCATGTATGCTTGGCGGCATAAAGTTGTGCCCGAGCGTATACATCAATAAAAGAGGTGTCATCTTAGCTACATCTGCATAATCGTAGTGAAAAATACCCTTGGTTAAAGTGGGACAACTTGCCGGTTCAACAGCTACTATTTTAACATCTTTACCGTTTATTTTATCTCTCATAAAGGGTAAACCTATGCCTCCAAGGTTACTTCCTCCACCACATGGAGCAAGAATCACATCCGGATAGTCTCCTACCATTTCAAGCTGTTTTTTTGCTTCCAAACCTATAACCGTTTGGTGTAACAGCACATGATTTAGCACACTTCCAAGTGTGTAATTTGTGTTTTCGTGAGTAACGGCATCTTCAATTGCTTCACTTATGGCAAGCCCGAGAGTTCCGGGATTATTAGGGTCTTTTTCTAAAGCATTTCTTCCTACTTGAGTTTTATTACTTGGTGATGCATAAACATCAGCTCCCCATGCATGTATCATAGATTTTCTGTACGGTTTTTGATTGTAGCTGACTTTAACCATATAAACTCTAACATCTATTCCAAGAAGGCTACCTGCCAGAGATAGTGCGCTTCCCCATTGACCGGCACCTGTTTCTGTTGTTAATGTCTGAACGCCTTCCATTTTATTGTAGTATGCCTGTGCTATTGCCGTGTTTGGTTTATGACTTCCTGCAGGTGACACAGATTCGTTTTTGTAGTAGATTTTAGCAGGTGTTCCAAGAGCTTTTTCTAAATTATAAGCTCTTACAAGTGGCGAAGGACGCCATATAGAGTAAATTTCTCTTACCTTGTCAGGTATGCGAATTTCCTTTTCGCTACTCATTTCCTGTTCTATAATTGCCTTTGGAAAAATTTTTAAATCATCAGGCGTGAGCGGTTTTTGAGTTTGAGGATGCAATGGTGTGCTAAGTTGAGTAGGCATGTCAGGAAGTATATTGTACCAATATTTTGGAATATCTTCCTCACTAAGTAGAATTTTTTTACCTTTCATAATTCCCCCTAAATAAAAAATTTCAATACTTCAATACAAATTGTATCAAAAAACTTCTTAAAGTTCAAAATGTTAATAAAAATTTTATAATTTAAATAACATTATTATTGACATTGCACAAATTGTTATTTACTATGGAGGAAATAATTTTTTTTGGAGGTTCTGTATGTTTAAAAGAGTTTTTTTTGCTCTACTGGTTTTTCTGTTTATCTCACAGTTGTCGTATGCTGATTTAACTACCTATGAAATGGTCGGGGTAGTTAACGGCAAAAACCATAACGACATTGTAAAAAGCGTAAAAAGCGCTTTGTCTAAGGATTTTAAAGTTGTTGCCACTACAAATGCGGCAGGAAATAAGGATTACACCATACTAATTCTTCAGGACGATGATTTCTATGCGGCTTTGGATAACACTAAGAGATATTCTTTTTTTGCAGCTCCTTTGAAGGTTGGTATAGAAAAGAATAAAGTTATGTTTTTAAATCCTGTTTATACTGCTGCGGCTTTTGCAAAAGGCAAAAGAAAGGTTGCAAAAGCGGCAAAAATTGCAAAGAAGAAATTGGAAGAAAGTTTGTCAAAGGTGGCGGGAATAACCTTAAAAAAGAAAGATTTTGGTTACGAAACGGACGAAGAAGAGATAGGTGATTGGCAGATGATGGGAAAAAGCATATATCTTACTCATAAAATAGGTTCAAAACAATTTAAAAGTATAGATAATGCTGTAGCTGCAGTTAATAAAGCTTTGTCCAAAAAAACTAACGGCTGGAGTAAGGCTTATGAGTTAAAACTCAAAAACGCTGTAGTTATAGGTGTTACAAACCCTAAATTTGAAAAGGAAGCTTTTGAAATAGGCGGAAGTGACCATCTTTGTGCATTTCCTATCGAAGTAGTTGTAATGGATAAGGGCTCAGTTGGTGCTTTTGTGCTTCCTGAAATGTATAGAATGTCTTTATATTTCATGGATGCCGGAATGGCTGCATTTTCAGCACATATGTCAATGCCGGGTGCAATTGATGCTTCTTTAGATTCTCTTTTGAAGTAATTTAGGATACTTGAGGGGGTTAAGTTCTTTGACCCCCCTTATTTTTTAGGAACACTATTTGCTACTTCGTGTCTTGAGGTAAAAAGGTTAATTTTGTTGACTTTATGTGAAAACTTGTGTATTCTCAGCTTAAAGAGTGTAGGAAAAACAAAAGGGGTGTCTAAGTGGCGAAGAAATCATTTGTAGGTCTTGATATAGGTAGCTATTATACAAAAGTTATTGAACTTGAAGATAATAAGGGTGCGATTTTGTTAAAAAATGCCTTTAAAGAGAGAACACCTGAGGGTATTTTTAAGCATGAAGAGATAGATTCCGATTTGATGTATGAGTTTATTCGCGAGATTTTTAATGTGCATAAAATCAAGAATAAAACCGTTGCCATTGCTTTAAACAGCTCTTTTGTAATTACTAAAACGGTTACGCTTCCATTGGTTGTGGATGACGAAGTGGAACAAGCCGTTATGTGGGAAGCTGAGCAGTACGCTCCCTTTGGGATGGAACAGGTCAATGCAAGTTATCAGATTATGAAGAAAGACACGGAATCAAACGAGATGACAGTTCTAATAGCTCTTACCAAGAAAGATATAGTTGATTCCTTTGTAAAGGCAATGAAAAAAGCAAAATTAAAATTGGTTTTAATAGATGTTGATGTTTTTGCGCTTTTCAATGCTTTTGCGAAAAATAATTATGACCTGAAAAGTGAACATAATTTATTAATAGATGCAGGTTACAATTCAACTAAACTTGTTTTCACAAAAGATGAAATACCGACATTTAGCAGGTATGTTGATTTTAGTTTTAAATCAATTCTTGATTCCGCAGCGGAAACATTTGAAAAATCTCCGGAAGAAATTGCGAATATTGTAGAAAATTTTCATTCAAGCGAAAACGAAACAAAATCTGCAATAGCTGCTTTCATTAATGATAAGATTGTCAGGCTTTATATGCAAATTGCTAATTCCATAAGTTTTTATCATACTAATGTGTTAGAAAGTGAGGAGAGGATACAAAATATAGTAATATCCGGCGCTTTTTGTGCCGTCTTTGATTTAATTAAAGAAAATTTACCTGAAGATATTTTGCAGTACAATGTAATAGCATTTAATCCTTTCAGTGCTTTGTCGTTAGAAAAGGGTTCTTTTGATTTAAATGAAATAACCTCAAATAGCGGTTCTTTATATTCAATATCTTTAGGATTGGCGGTTAGAAGCTTATGATAGAAATTAATTTATTAGAGACGAAGAAAAAAACCAAAGATACAAATCTGAGTATATCATACGATAGTCAGGTAATTACCCTTTCTTTCATTGCCGTTATAGTGATAGAAATTATAGCTTTGGCACTTTTTACATTCCATATTAATAACAGAATTGAAACATTAACTAATAAAAGAAGTCATCTTAGAAGCGTTGAAGTTGAAGTAAAGAAGATACAGCTTAAGCTTAAAGAAGTGAAATTAATGATAAATACCGTGAAAAAATTGGAAAATAATAGAGGTAAAGCTACACATATTTTGGATGAAATAGCTTCCGTTATGCCTAAATATGGGCTATGGCTTACAAAAATGGCAAAAAAAGGCAAAGTTCTAAGTATCGCCGGTAAAAGTTTTTCAACCGAGGCGGTTGCTAAGTATATGACAAATATAGGAAACCTAAAAGATGTTTCAAAGGTAAGGTTTGATAGTAGAGGATTGTCTAAAATAAAACAAAAAGGCACTGATGTGTATCAATTTTTCATATCCGTGCAGTTTAAGGATTGATTATGAGTATTAACGAAAGAATTAGTGAGACCCCTATGTTGAATAAAATCATAATTGTGGTTTTGATTGTTGTGCTTATCTTTGGCGGGTGGTACTACCTGTATTATATCGATTCTACAAAAAAAATAAATAAGCTTGAAAAAGAGGTGGAAAAGCTCTCCGCATACAAAAGGCAACTGCCTATTTTAAGGGTTAAGTATAAAAAAGCACAGGAAGAGTTTAAAATATATCAGAAAGAACTTCCGATTAAGGAAGAAATTCCATCGCTCCTTGTTAAACTGACTGACATTATTAAAAGTGAAGATGTAGCGCTGCTTAGTTTTAAACCTAAAAATGCTGTCGATAAAAGGATATACTATTTGAAACCTATTGATATAAGAATAGTCTCAACCTACAAAAATTGCGGATCTGTTTTTGAGAAAGTTGCTAAAATGAAAAGGTTATTCAAAATAAAAGACTTTACACTGACGAGTCCTAAGATAGTGAGCGAACACAGGGTTTTGCTTAATGTTAATTTTAGTGCGGAAACCTACTATTTTAAAAATAAGAAAAGGTAAATAATTATGAAAAAGTATCTGTTGTTTTCTTTTGTTACGGTTTTTATATTTGGCGGATATTCTGTTAGTGCATATTCTTTTACTCTTAAGTCAAAAAGAGATCCGTTTATGGATTTGTTGAGACTTCAAGATATAGAAAAACATAAAAGCCTGCTTTTAGAAAGTTCCAAGATAAAAAAAGAGAGCGAAATAATAAGAAAAATGCGCTCTGTTGCTGCTTCAATTAAGATACAAGCCATTATTTACAGTAAGAAAAACAGTTCCTTAAATACGGCTTTGTTGGTGGGACCGTCCGGCATTCCCGTAGTCGCATACAAGAATTATCAACTGGAAGACGGTGTTTATATTTCAAAGATAATGGATGACGGTATCGTTATATCCTTTAATACTCCAAAAGGTATAAAAAATATTACCGTAAAAATGAGTAAAAAATGAAAGGTAGGTGTGTGATATGATAAGAAAATTAAAGAGTAATGTAAGAATATTATATTTTGCGGTTCTGTTTTTTTCGTTGTTTGGTCTTAGTGCCTATTCGACTGAGATTAAATCTGTCAGCTATTCGAACAATATTTTTTCTATAAATTACACCGCAGGCAAAGTAAAATATGTTGCTATGAAGTTTACAAATCCCAACAGACTTGTTTTTGATTTTAGGAATATAACAAAATGTAAAGTGTGTGATAAGCCTATTATAATTAGAAGTAATGACAGTGTTGCAAGGATGAATCTTCATACAAAAAAGAGCAACGATATAATCTATAAAAAGTATAAAGAACCTACGCTTAGAGTTGTGTTTTCCTTTAAAGACAATGTGTTGTTGAATTACAAAATTGTTGATAATAAAAAAGGTTTGGTTAAGATTATTTTTGGTTCTAACGCTACAAAGGTATCTGCAAAGAA
>JAMOPP010000019.1 GCA_027064405.1 Desulfurellales bacterium | reverse complement strand
ATCTCTTGAAGACATTCAAGTATATCTATAGGCTGAACGGCAAGAATAATGATATCGGATTTCTTCGCAAGTTCCGTATTATTCGTTAATTCTATACCATAACCTTCCTTTATATCTTCTTTATAAGATTTATTGGAAACAACTATGTTTTCCTTACTTAACCCCACATTAATCAAACCTGAAATTAGTGAGGTACCCATTTTACCGGCACCTATAATTCCTATAATTTTTTCCTTTAGCATTTTACCCTCCGAAATTCATCTTTAACTTGCTTAAATTATACAATATTTTTATAATCTATCAAGATGAAGATTTTAAAACTTTTAATTAAGCTTATTTTAAGCTTAACACTGCTTATTTTTCTCTTTCATAAGGTAGATATAAATCAATTCAAAGATATACTTTTGAGGATAGGTCTGTGTCAATTTTTGATATTAAGCGCTTTATACATACTGTCTCAAATAATTAGTAGCATAAGATGGGGCTTCGTTATCGAAAGCTTGGGAAGCAAAATGAGGCTCTCGGAACTTGTCAAAGCCTACTTTTTAGGAATGTATGCGAATCTTTTTTTGCCAAGCATAATCGGAGGCGACGGCATAAAAGCCTATGTCGTTTCTAAACATCTCGGTTTAAGAAAAGCGATAAGCACAATTTTTTTAGAAAGATACAATGGACTTGCCGCACTGCTTTTTATAGCTTTAATCAGCGTTTTAGCATTTCATAGGTTTTTCAATTATAAGATAATTGCTCTTATTTTATCTGTCAATATAGCTATATATATACCGTTATTCGCTATGGATTTTAAAATATTCACCAAATATGAAAAAATTAAGAATTTCTGTAGCGACATAAAAATATTTCATAAAAGCGGATACTTTATAAAGGTAAGCATTCTTTCTGTTTTTGTGCAGCTTATTGTGATATTCATATATATCTTAGCGGGCAAAATGCTTGGATTTAATATAAATTGGGCATATTATTTTGCTTTTATACCTATAATTAATCTAATAAGCTTTTTACCCATATCGTTTAATGGCATAGGAATCAGAGAATTTTCATTTGTATATTTTTTTTCGTTTGCGGGATTGAGCAAATTGGATGCTCTATCCTTAAGTATTGATGTGTTTTTTGTTGTAATATTCTGCAGTCTTGTGGGAGGGGGTTTCTATTTTATATTCGGACGAAAAACTTTTAAAGAGAGTAAAGAATTTTATAGACAAAAATAATCTTATAAGAAAAGGCAATATAGGAGTTGCAGTATCCGGAGGACCTGACTCCGTTTTTCTGCTTTATGTTTTAAATGCACTAAAAAATGAATTAAATATTCAAATCACAGTCCTGCACTTTAATCACAAATTACGAGAAGAATCCAACGATGAAGAACTCTTTGTAAAAACAACTGCCGAAAAACTTGGAAATAATTTTGCAAGCGATAGTTTTGATATAAATAACTTTGCAAAGATAAACAAACTCTCCTTAGAAGAAGCCGCAAGGATTAAAAGATATGCATTTTTTAAATCTTGTGCCAAAAAATTTAATTTGCATTCCGTAGCCTTGGGTCATACAAAAAATGATTTATCCGAGACATTTATTATGCATATGCTCAGAGGTTCCGGACTTGACGGATTAACTTCAATGAAATTAAAGAGAGATATATATATAAGACCTATTATTTTTCTTGAAAAAAGTGAAATAGTTGAATTTTTAAACAATGAAAATATAAAATACAAAATCGACAGCTCAAACGGTTCCCTCACCTTTACAAGAAACAAAATAAGACTCACGCTTATGAATATTTTAAAAGAATACAACTCAAATATAACAGATACAATTTTCAGGGAGGTCAATATTTTAAACAGTGACAACGAATTTATAAACGATTCGGCTTTGGAAAATTTTTTAGAATGTGCAACAATAGAAAATAATTGCATTAGCATAGATATAAACAAAATAAGTCCCTATAAATCGATAAGAAGGCGCATCATTGCAATAAGTGTTAAAAGACTTAACAACTCATTCTATTCCATAAGTTTTAATAATATTGAGAGAATAGTCGGTTTGATTGAAAATAGAAAATCAGAAATTATTTTAAGAGGAATATTGAAAGCATTTGTATTTGACAATAAACTTGTAATTAAAAAGTTATGACAATTAAAGAATCTCTAAGTTTTGCAATTTGTGAATTAAAAAAATCGGATATACCGACAAGCACAATCGATGCCCTTCTCATTTTAGAAACAGTGCTTAAAAAAGACGATGTTTTTATTTTGACAAACCCTGATTACAAACTAAGCGAAAAAGAAATCGAAGAATTGAAAAAAACTGTAAAAATCAGACAGAAAAATTATCCCATAGCATACATAAAACACCTTAAAGAGTTCTACGGATTTGAATTTTATGTTGATAGGAATGTATTAATTCCAAGACCGGAAACGGAAATGCTTGTTGATAAGTGTCTGCTTGTTGCAAAAGAATTTTCTCACCCTACAATAGTAGATGTAGGCTGCGGAAGCGGAGCAATCTCAATAACATTGTCCAAAATTTTAAATACAAAAATCTATGCTTCGGATATCTCCTGCAATGCTGTTAAAATAGCCAAATTCAATGCCGAAAGATTAGATGCAAATGTTGATTTTTTATGTGCAGACACCCTAACCTTCTTAAAGAAAAAGGTTGATATAATTGTTTCAAATCCGCCCTACATAGACTCAAGTGAATACCAAAATCTTCAAAAGGATGTAAAGTACGAACCTGTGCAGGCATTAATATGTAAAAACGGGACAGATATTATTGCAAAATTAATAAAACAGGCAAAATTTTTGTGCAGATATCTTATTTTAGAAATTGGCTACGACCAGGAAGGGTATGTATCGGAACATAAAGAATGCATACTTGTAAAAAGAGATTTATCCAATCTACCGAGGGTTGCCGTCTTTAAATTTTAAGTGCTTAATTTTTTGGATAGAATAAAACCCGCAAACAGCAAAGATATAGTGAAAATATAAAGAGAATTATATCCAAACACCTTTAAAATAAAACCGCCGGGTATTGCAAAAAACAGACCTATGGATGATAGATTTGCTTGTAGCGCAACATAAACAGGTCTTTTATCCTCCGAGGCTATAACAAGAATAAGGTTAGATGTTGCAAGTCTGAACCCGTCAATAGAAAATCCCAGAAGAAAAAATACAACTGCATAAAAAAAAGGGGTTTCTGCAAAAAAGGCAACTGTTAAAGACACAATTATCAAAATAAATGCAATCTGCATTATAAGTTTAAACCTCGGAGATAAAATTCCCCATAGGATATTTCCAATCATAGCGCCAAACATCTGGATTGCCACAAATCCGCCTATAAGCCAGCCGCTTAGAACAAAGGCAGACTTTGCTTTTAAAATAATAAACGGCATAGAAAAAAGATAGGAGTAGCTTATTAAGGTTACAATTATTTGAATTTGAAGTTTTTTGTCATTTTTCAAAATTGAAAATGCATTTTTCAAAAATTGAGCAAAGGTCTTCTCTCTTTTTGACACCGTTTCTTTTTGAGGCTCTTTTATAAGAGCAAACGAGAGAAACCCCAAAGCCATTATAAAAGCACTCACCATAAAAAGATAGGCGTATGATTGAGGCGGTTTGTAATTCTGCAGAACAAAACCCGTGACGCCTCCGCTTATTATTGCACCAAATCCGGCAAAAAATCTTTTGGCAGCGACAGTTCTGCCTCTATATCTGTGCGTAAAGACTTTTGCCATTATTTCCTGAAAATATATAGCTCCAAAACCCGCAGATAAGGAAAATATAAAAAACCCGAAAGCCATGGCAAAAAGGGTGATATTGGGATACCTGTCTCCAAACAGATATATCGAAAATCCTATTAAAAACCAACTTAAGAATCTGAAAAAAAACACAATACGCAAATAAGGCATAACTTTTCTGTAA
>JAMOPP010000018.1 GCA_027064405.1 Desulfurellales bacterium | reverse complement strand
TTCGTTATAAAAATAATCCTTAGAACATACAACACAATGCGCTTTTACATCAACCTTTTCAATTTCAAAAACGGTATCTTTTATAATCTCTTCCTCGTTTCTTAAAGCATCAAGAGCAAATAAAAGGGCATCTACCATAACTCCACTCATTATACCTATTCTAAGTTTAACTCTCGTTATTGATGATAGATTATTTTCTTTTTCTATATCATAAAGTGATTCTACGATAGATTGAGCTATTGACCCCTCATGCATAACTTCCACCAAGTTTTTTAATCTCTTGAAGCACAACTCTGCTAACAGGCTCTATTCTTTCATTCATAAAATCACTAAGGTTTTCCGTAAGCTGATTTGGACACATATGCAAAGGTACTACCCCTACAACCTCGGCATTCGGATTCTCGCCCATAAATTCGATGCGTGAAAGCACATCTCCCAAGCCAATTTCATGGATTGATGACACAAATGTTATATTAGGTGGCAATTCTTTTACATTAAATTTATAAACAGTACCCGGCTTATCAGAAGATTTTATAGCATCTATAAAAATAAGATTCTTATAACTTAAAAAATACTCAATAAGCTGAAACCCTATTGTCCCGCCGTCAATTATATCTACATTATCACCAAATTCATAATGCTTCTTCAAAAAGCGAATTAGATGAATCCCAAAACCTTCATCCTGAAGTAAAAGATTCCCCAAACCTATAACTGCAATATCTTTTTTCATTTCTTTTCGTATTTATATCCGCTAAACATAGATGCTGAAGAACCGTTCTTTTCTCCTGATTCATGCGCTATAACCATATAAATATGAGCTATAAAAAATATTATAAAAAACCATGTTAAGATATGATGAGTAATTCTAATGTTAGCATAACCCCCAAATGATGTTATCATAGGAAAAAATATTTTCTGAACAATTGACACACTTCTTATTGAATTGTCATTCATTGTATACAAAATTATGCCTGTTAAAATTTGCAAAACTGATACGAGCATAAAAGCAAGATAAGCAAGCGATTGAACAGGATTGTACTTACTTTTTAAACCTTTAATTCCGTAGGGTTTAAAGGTTAAATAATTTTTCAAAGTTGATATCATCTCTTTTATATTAAACCATCTAAACATAAACTCCTTCCAGTCCGCATCAACACGGGAAAAGAACGCAAGGTAAAATCTTAATATAATGGCAAATATAAAAATATAAGCAGATATGAAGTGAATAAGTCTAATATTAGCCATTGAAAATGTATTATACGCCTCTTTTGTTCCGGGTATATGCACAAACCAAAATGGGCTCGCTATATAAAATCCGGTAAATGTCAAAACCGCAATAGCTATAAATGTAATCCAATGCAAAAGCCTAATAGCAACTGTCCATTCATATACTTTTTTATATTCAGACATTTTAAACCTCTAATCTAAATTTCTTTAGTTTACCATTATCCACATCTGTCAAATGAACGGCACATGCCATACAAGGGTCAAACGAGTGAATCGTCCTCAATATCTCAAGTGGTTCTTCAGTATTTGGCACAGGAAGATTTATCAAACTCTCCTCATAAGCCCCTCTCCGCCCTTTTTCATCCCTTGGTGACGCATTCCAAGTCGAAGGGACAACAACCTGATAATGTGTAACTTTCTTACCCTTTATTCTAACAAAATGAGCAAGAGAGCCCCTCGGAGCCTCATATAGTGCAACGGATGTATTTGTTTCTTTACTTGGATATTCAAATCTCGTCCATGTTCTCTCATCGCCTTGCTTCATATTAGATACAAGATCTTTTGCCCATTTGTGAGCGCCATACCAAATATATGCTGTCTCAAGAGCCCTTGCGGCAGTCCTTCCAACTGTCGAAAACATTTGATTTATATTTGCATTATGCTTATTTAAATATTGCTCCACAATTTCTCTTATATTGTTGTGGTTAGAAACATAGCCCACAAGAATTCTCGACAAAGGCCCGACTTCCATTACCTTATCTTTATATCTCGGAGCTTTAACCCAACTGTATTTTTCATCCTGCTTTATAGAGCCATCTTCATTTAATCCCGTATATTTCGGGATAGTCTCTTCTTTACCCGGATACAGACCGGCATCAGGACCATCATACCAAGAATGTGCTACACTTTCCGTTATGCCTCCTTCATCAACCTTTTCCACTTTGCTTAAGTCTCTGTCAAAAATAACACCCTGCGGAAGATATCTAAATTCAGCAACCCAATCGTTTGTTTCAGGAAATCCGCCGTAACTTAAAAAATTATTAGAACCACAGCCCCAACCTTCAACAAATTCGTCTTTATAAAAATGCGTTATCAAATCTACATCAGGGAGATAAGCGTGTTGCACAAAATCTCCAACCTCTTCTAATTTGGATAAATACTGTCCTATTCTTTTAGCATCAAGCATATCCATGACACTCGTTATGCCACCTACAACAAGACTCTGAGGATGAGGGTTTTTCGCCCCGTAGATTGCCATCATTTGGGCAAGTGTCACTTGAGTATAAAGGGCATCAAGATAGTGAGATATAATTATTAAATCAGCCTCCGGAGGAAGTTTATAAAGTTTATTACCCATATAAGCGCCTGAGAAAGGACCCAGTTGCCCGCTTGCTACAAATTTTTCAAGTTTTTTCTTAATCTCGGCGTAATGTTCAACCGATGCATTATAGGGTTGTTTTGAAAATTTATGAGCTAATTCATTGGCTTTTTTGGGGTCAGCCTTCAATGCGCCTGCAACATCCGCCCAATCAAGAGAATGCAGAGCATAAAAATGGACTGTATGATCATGCATAAATTCACTTGCATTTATCAAATTTCTTATTAAACGAGCATTGGTAGGTGGCTTTATTCCAAGTGCAATCTCTGCACTCATGGTGTTTGCTTCATAATGAGACCATGTACATACTCCACAAATTCTCTGAACAAGTAGTCCTGCATCTCTGATATCTCTGTCTTTTAATATGGGCTCTATACCCCTCCAAAGAGTACCTGTACTCCATGCATTGTCTACTTTATTATCCTTTACATCAATTTCTATTCTTAAATGTCCTTCAATTCTTGTAATAGGATCTATAATAACATGCTTTTTATCAGCCATTATTTACTCTCCTTCTCATTTGTTTTTGAAGACTTCGCCCTTATTACGCTTCCCGCAGCGTGAATACCTATTGCAGCAGCCGTAACTCCGGCAGCAACCGTTCCTATTTCATCACTCGTAGCCTCTACGCCCTTACCTCCCGGTATTCTTATTCCGGCTTTATCATTAGGCTCTTCAAAAGGCGCCATATTATCCCAAAAATCGGATTCTGAACAACCTATGCAACCGTGACCCGCACCTATTGGCCAGTTTGTTCCCTGATTAAATCTGTATCTTGGACAGTTATTGTATGTTAGAGGGCCTTTGCATCCCATTTTATACAAACACCATCCTTTTTTTGCACCTTCATCTCCCCACTCCTCTACAAATTCGCCTGCATCAAAATGAGCTCTTCTCTCGCAATAATCATGAATCCTCGAACCATAAGCCCAAAGAGGCCTTCTGAACATATCAAGTGGGGGTATCTTATCAAAAAGAAGTATGTGCAAAAGCGTTCCTACCATATTTGTACTGCTTGGAGGACATCCCGGAACATTTACAATCTCAATACCAATAGCATCATGAACACCCTTTGCACCGGTAGGATTCGGACGGGCAGCCTGAACCCCTCCGAAGGCAGAGCATGTTCCAAATGCAAGATTATATTTAGCCTTTGCCGTTATTCTCTTAACTCTACTAAGACCGGTTTCGCCTTTTGAACCTATAGTTAAATATATACCATTATCTTTTGTGGGAATAGCACCCTCAACTACACAGATATATTTACCTTCATATTTTTTAACGGCATTTTCAAGATGTTCTTCCACTCTTTTGCCGGAAGCCATCATTAATGTGTCATGATATGTTAATGATACATGGTCAAAAATTAAAGAAGCGATGCTTGGTTCTTGCGTTCTTAAGAAACTTTCGGTGCAACCCGTACATTCCGCCATATGAAGCCAAATAATCGGCACCCTTTCTTTAATTGCAGCAGCCCGTGCAACTCTTGATTCAAAAGCCGGAGGAAGCATTAAGGCAGCCGTAATAAAAGATGTCCATTTTAAAAAGTCTCTTCTTGAAAAACCAGAAGATTCCAATTTCTTATAAAATTCTTTTTCTGAATCCTTAGAACAAATCTCATCAAGTCTTTTATCAATTTTTTCAATTGATAACTCATTGAAACTATTATCATTTTTTAAAGACATCTATACCTCCATATTCATTTAAATAACTCACCTTTATCAATCTAACTCAATACGATAGGTTTGTCAAAATATTTATATATTATTTGAACTAAGTATGTTTATTATATATTTCTATTAGAAATTTTAATAATTTGGCATACCCTCACGAAAAGACAGATGCTTTACGGCAAGGTTTGGTAGAAGGAATTTTGATAAGGAAAATACTACATTGTTATTCTATCGTTGCACAATGTTTCTCACATACTTATAAGCACAAATCTCTTTGATAATTAATTAAGGTGTATAAGTATGTATCGTGTTAGAAGTAAAAAGATCAAAAAAGTTTATAGGACTCCATACGGAGCCCTATAAATGTAAATTTATTATCTGTTTCTTAATGCATTCTCAGCTGCCTGGCAAATATGATATCCCAAAGGAGAACCTGTAAGTTTAGGATGTGTCGCAAACTGAGTTGTAGCCAAATCTTTAACGGTATATCCAGCCTGAATGCAAGCGGATATAACATTAGCCATCTCTACAGCCTGTAGATTACCCGTTGCATCTCCTCCAATCAGCTTATCATCGCTCTTTCTGAATATAACTTTAACCTTTGTATCCATTGTAACATCGTCAAATGCAGCAGGATGTCTGTCAGGTCCTACAAAGTTACCTTCATAATACTCAACATCATTCATTTTGCACATACCCGTTGTAAATCCGGCTGCTGCAAATACCCTATCACCTATCTTTGTTCCGAAAGCTCCAACAGCACCCTTCATAGCTATTTTGTCAGAGGCATATGTATTATATCCAGCCATAAATCCCTCTTCAGAAGCAATAGATGCCAATCTCACCGGTGCAGGCTTTCCTGTTATAAATGATACCTTTGCTGCACAATCGCCGGCAGCCAATACATCAGGGTCGCTTGTCTGCATAAATTTATCTACCTGAATTCCCATTTTCATATCAACTTCCAAACCGAGATTCTTGGCAAGGTCTACATTTGCAGCTGCACCGATTCCTATCAAAACCATGTCTGCAGGAATCTTTTCACCACTTGCAAGCTCAACCGATTCTACCGTATCCGTTCCGTTAATAGCTTTTGCAGAAGCATTTGTAAGAACATTAATACCTGCATCTTTCAGTTTATTTTCAGCCATAACAGCAAACTCTTCTTCCATAGCAAGTAGTAAGCAGTGAGGAAGCATCTCAACTATTGTAACATTCTTACCCGGAATTTTATTAAACTGCTCACCCATTTCTACGCCGATGAATCCACCGCCGATAACAACAATATTTTTTGCTTTATTTACGGCATCAAATATCTCCTGCATAACCTTTACATCTTTCTTAACCGTAAAAACATTCTTCAAGTCACGACCCGGAAGGGGTGGAACAAAGGGATGAGAACCTACGCTAAGAATAAGTTTATCGTATTTGACCTCTTCTCCACTTGCAAATTTAATTACCTTTTCTTTCAAATCTCCATCAACAGCCTCGTCCGTAAACAACTCTGCTCCGCTACCTGTAGCATGTCCATCGGGTATAATATCTTTCTCAACATCCTTAAGTTCACCGTAAACATAAGGTATTCCGCAAGGAACAACGGTTTTTTCAACATTCCTAAAAAGCATTACCGACTTTTCAGGATGGTATGCCTTAACAGCATTTCCGGCAGCTATTCCGGCAGCTGAAGCACCCAAAACCAACACATCACATGATTTCATAACATCTACCTCCAAAAAAAATTTTTAAGCTATAAGTTGTTTGCAAGTGTAGCAAAAGTAGAATAAAAAGCAAGCGTTTTTATTAATTTTCTTATAAAGAGTATATTATTAATCTGTGTCTTTTACGATTACACCTTGCAAATTTTAAATTTCACCAAGATAACTTTTTCTAACCTGCTCATTGTTCAAAACAGATTTTGCATCACCTTCGAGTGTAATTGCACCATTTTCAAGAACATAAGCATAATCTGCAATTTTCAACGCCAATCCTGCATTCTGCTCGACAAGGAGTATTGTCATACCGCCTCTGTTTAAGGATTTAATGATATCAAATACTTCAGCGACAATTTTAGGCGCAAGCCCAAGTGACGGTTCATCAAGCATAAGCAAAGAGGGTTCGCTCATTAGAGCTCTTGCCAAAGCAAGCATTTGTTGCTCCCCGCCGGAAAGTGTACCCGCCTTTTGATTTGCCCTTTCTTTTAAAATAGGAAACATATCAAAAGCTTTTTTATATAGAGGCTTCAGTTCGGAATACTTTTTACCGAATGCGCCCATTCTTAAATTTTCAGTTATGCTTAAATTAACAAATACATGGCGACCCTCAGGCACGAGAGCAAGACCCTGTTTCGTAATTTTATAAGCCCGTTTCCCGACTATATTATGACCCAAAAAACTAATTTTGCCTTTAGGTTTTACCAGCCCTGCAACAGCTTTCAGAGTACTGCTCTTTCCTGCTCCATTTGAGCCTATAAGTGTAACTATTTTATTTTCAGGGACATTAAAATCTATACCTTTAAGAGCATGTATAACTCCATAATAAACATTTAAATCTTTGACCTTAAGCATTAATATCTCCTAAATATGCCCGTATTACATCAGGATTTTTTTGAACCTCTTCCGGTTTGCCTTCGGCTATTTTCACACCGTGATCAAGTACCGCAATATGATCGCACAAGTTCATAACGAATTTCATATCATGCTCAATAAGCAAAATAGTCAAATCAAATTTCTCTCTTATCTCTTCTATGAAATACATCAGTGATAATGTTTCCTGCGGGTTCATACCTGCTGCCGGCTCGTCAAGCAGAAGCATTTTAGGTCCTGTTGCCAGAGCCCTTGCAATCTCAACCTTTCGCCTATCGCCATACGACAACTCGCTTGCTTTGGCATTCGCTTTATCCTGCAAATTTACACTCTCAAGCAAGTCAAACGCCATTTCTACCATTATCTTCTCATTTTTTACAAATCTCGGCGTTCTTAATAATGTGTCAAAAATGCCATATCTTAGTTTATGATGAAAGCCGGTTAACACATTTTCCAAGACCGATAAATTTGCAAAAAGCCTAATGTTTTGGAATGTTCGTGCCATACCAAGAGAAACGATTTTGTAAGGTTTTAGTCCGACTATAGGTTTATCATAAAAATAAATTACTCCTTCAGTAGGTTGCAGATTACCGGTAATCATATTAAAAAGTGTGGTTTTACCTGCACCGTTTGGTCCTATAAGTCCAAATATTTTGTGTTCGGTTACCTCTAAAGAAAATTCATTTACCGCTTTTAATCCGCCAAACTGCATAGTTATCTTATTACAATTTAGTACTGTCTTCATTTATTTTGCCAACTTTTTATTTTTTTTAAAAAATTTAAAGAAACTATCCCAGGAAAACTCCTTTTGCCCCATTAGACCGTCTCTTGCAAAAATCATTATTATAATAAGCAATATAGCAAATATTACCATTCTCATTCCCGGAATTCCCGGAATTGTAAGAGAAAATATGTGCATAGGCTGCTCGACAAATCTCAAAAGTTCAGAGCCCCAAATAACAAGAACGGTAGCTATAGCCGTTCCTGTCATACTTCCCAATCCGCCTATAACAATGATTATCAAAAGATTGAATGTAAAGAAGAATGTAAACAGAGTCGGTGATATTGTAGTAATTAAATGAGCCAACAATCCACCTGCTACACCTTCAAAAAATGCACTTGTAACAAATGCTGTCATTTTTACTCTAAAAGTATTTATACCCATTGCTATAGCAGCGTCTTCGTCATCTCTCACCGCCTTCATAGCTCGTCCATATTCCGAATTAATAAGCCTCATAATGACAATCATAGCCAAAACAGCCCATCCCCAACTCCACCAGAGAGTTGTGTAGTTTCCTATACCTTTCAATCCGAGAGCGCCGTTTGTAATCGATATCGTATTATTTGACACAACCCTGATAGTCAAACCAAATCCCAATGTGACAATAGCCAAATAATCTCCCCTAACCCTAAATACCGGAAATCCCAAAATGAAACCCACAAAAGCCGTAACAAGTCCAGCCACTATTAAAGCCGGTAAAAAAGCCATATGAACCGACTGAAGCCACGGCACCATAGGAGTAATAATAAACATAGCACTCTTTTGTGCAGGTGTAAGCGTTAAAATCGCAGCGGTATATGCTCCTATTGCAGCAAAACCATTAGGTTCAAGAGAAAACTGACCGGTTACACCATTTATAAGATTGTAACTTGCAGCGAGTATTAGAAAAATAGCTACATTATTCAAAATTCTTATATTATACGCACTAAAATTATGAGAGGCGTAAAGTAAGAATAGAAATAACACAACTATTGCCGATATAGTAAAAATTGTATTTTTTTTCATTTTTAAAAGCGTCCTTTCTCAAGATCTTCGCCCATAATTCCCGTAGGCTTGAACAAAAGAACAAATATTAAAAGTAGAAATGCAAAAGCGTCTTTATATCCTGCAAGGCTCGGTAAAAAAGCCACAACTAAAATTTCCGTTATTCCTATGATAAAACCGCCCAAAGCAGCTCCGGGAACAGAACCGATACCGCCGAGCACAGCTGCCGCAAAGGCTTTTAATCCGGGCATTATACCCATTAAAGGGTTAATCGAAGGATATCTTAACGCCCAAAATATACCGCCTATAGCTGCCAAAGCAGAACCAATTGCAAAAACAAATGCTATAATTGCATCAACATTTGCGCCCATAATTCTTGTTGTTTCCATATCGAGAGAAAGGGCTCTCATAGCTATACCATACTTGGTATGCTGAAGTATTTGCATAAGTAAAAGTAAACAAACTATTGCAACAATAGGCGTAATTAATGCGATAATAGGTATAATGACACCATTTAAATGCACTACTCCGGAAAAGACCTGCGGTATTTTAAATGCTCTTGGAACACCCCCGAAAAGCACCAAAAAAAGATTTTCAAGTAGAAAAGAAACACCAATTGCAGTAATAAGACTTGAAATCCTACTTGCATTTCTTAAAGGCTTGTATGCCACCTTATCTATAAAAACACCCAAAAGCGCAGCCAACGCTATGGCTACGATAAATGCTGCCCACCAAGGTAAAAGAAATGTGGTAGCCGCAAACAGCGCAAAATATGTACCTACCATCATTATATCACCGTGCGCAAAGTTGATAAGTCTAATAACACCATAAACCATCGTGTATCCTATGGCTATTAAGCCATAAAGACTTCCTAAAGATAATCCGTTAACTAATTGCTGCAAAATAATTGTTATATTCATTTTCTGTCTCTTTCTTTATAAAATTTATTTTTCATAAAAAAGGCAGGGCGAACACCCTGCCGTAGGAATTTGTGAAGATTAAGGATTGACGGTTGTAACATATACAAATTTTCCGTTTTCTACCTTCCTGACAACGGCACTTTTTATAGCATCACCGTTGACTATTGTAAGAATGCCTGTAACACCATGGAAATCTTTTGTAGATCTTATTGCTTTATTAATTTGTTCGCTTGTTGCTTTATATCCCCCCGCTCTGTTGATTGCATCAACCATAACAAGATAAGCATCGGCGCCCAATGCTGCCATAGCGTCAGGGTTAATTTTATATTTAGCCTTAAATCTTTTTAAGAACTCTTTTCCAACTTTTCCTGAAGTAGCTTTAGGGTCATAGTGCGTTGTAAATGTGATTCCGTTTGCAGCTTTTCCTCCGACTTTTAACAATGAATCAGACTCAAGTCCGTCTCCGCCCATTATAACCTGATTTAAACCAAACTGTTTTGCCTGCCTTGTAAATAAAGAAGCTTCCTGATAATAGGTAGGCATATATATCATATCGGGGTTTGCAGCCTTCACCGCTGAAACCTGTGCTGAAAAATCTTGATCTCCTGTTTGCACAAATGTTCTTGCAACTATTTTTCCGCCCATCTTTGTAAAACTCTGAACAAAGAATTTTGCCAAACCAACAGAATAATCCTGAGCTATATCAACAACAACCGCTGCAGTTTTAGCATGAAGATTATTTATTGCATATTTTGCAGCAACAGAACCCTGAAACGGATCAATAAAGCATACCCTTGAAACATACTTCTTACCCTTGGTTACAAGAGGATTTGTAGCAGATGATGATAATAGAGGTATGTGATATCTTTCTGCAATAGGGGCTGCCGCAAGAGTATTTCCGCTTGCTACGGCACCTATAATAGCTTTAACATGGGTTTGTGTAATAAGCCTACTTACGGCATTAGCTGTTTCGACTTTATCACCTTTATTATCAAGGAGAATCAACTTTAAAGTTGCCCCGTCTTTCGTTTTAGGAACCATAGACTCAGCTATTTGAGCCCCCTTCCAATTCATTTGCCCGAAAGAAGCAATTGGACCTGTCATAGGCCAAACAACACCAATTTTGATCTCTTTTGCATAAGCTTTTGAGCTGAAACCGGTAGATGAAATAATAAACAAAGCAAACAACGCAAAAGTTACAACACCAAACAATCGTCTCATAAAAACACCTCCAAACATATTTGTGGCAAGATATCTAAAAATGTAAGTTTTGTCAAGTTTGTTAAATACCATAAAATTTCCTAAACCAGGAGATAAACTTTCTAACTCCTTCTTCAATAGAAGTGCTTGGCTTATAACCTAAACTATTGGACAATAAAGAAGAATCTGCATAGGTACTTTCAACATCTCCGGCTTGCATAGGCATTAAATTCTTTCTCGCTTTTTTGCCTAAAACCTCCTCTATCGTCTCAATAAACTCCATAAGACTTACAGGTGCATTATTTCCTATGTTGTATATTCTATAGCTTGCAGAAGATGTTGAATTGTCGGCGGTTACCGCATCCCAATCAGCTTCAGGCTTTGCAGGATTTTCTATAACTCTAAAAACCCCCTCAACTATATCGTCAATATATGTAAAATCCCTCTGCATATTTCCGTAATTGTAAACATCTATAGGCTTATCCTCTAAGATATTTTTAACAAATTTAAACAGTGCCATATCCGGTCTTCCCCATGGTCCGTAAACCGTAAAAAATCTCAAACCCGTTGCCTGAATTTTATACAGATGGCTATATGAGTGAGCCATAAGCTCGTTGGCTTTTTTTGTGGCGGCATACAAGCTCACGGGATGTGATACGCACTCTTTCTCTGAAAAAGGCTGCTTTTTATTTAATCCGTAAACGCTTGAAGAACTCGCAAAAGATAGATTTTTAATATCAAACTGCCTGCATATCTCCAAAATATTCATAAATCCCGAAATATTGCTTTCTATATAGGAATAGGGATTTTCCAAAGAATATCTCACTCCGGCTTGAGCTGCTAAATTACACACAGCGCTGAACTCTTCTTTTTCAAAAAACTTAAACATATTGTCTCTATCTTCAAGATTCAGTTTAATAATCTTGTAATTGTCATATTTATCGGACACCACAACCTTGTTATATTCAATTTTTTCTCTATCTATACCGGCTTCTTTCAAACGACCATACTTTAAACGAATATCATAATAATCATTTATATTGTCAATGCCTACAACATCATACCCTTTTTTAATCAATTTTTTTGCAAGATGAGACCCAATAAAACCTGCCGTTCCTGTTATAGCAATTTTTTTCAATACCATACTCCTAATCTGTAAATTTTAATTTTGTTTTTAAATTTATTTTTCTCAGCGCATTAAATAAAAGCTGATTTATGCCTACGGAAAAGAATGTCCGTATAACATAAATTTTATCATCGGTTCTAAAATTCAAAATGACCTGCTTATCACCTTTGTGCATTTCAAGAATACTTTTTATTTGATCGAGTTTATCAAGCTTATCCTTATCCATAAACAAAATTATACCGTTAACATATTTTTCAATCTCATCAATCTCATATATCGACTGAGCTATGACGCTTACCCTTTCTGAGGAATTGTCAATATTACCGTCAATGATTAAAAGTTTGTCCGATTCAAGTAGCTGAGCCTTTTTTTCATACAGTCTCGGAAACACCGTAACCTCAAAAGTTCCCTTACTATCCATAAGTTTCGCAAACGCCATAGTCTCTTTTTTCTTGGTTTTTGTTTTTCTTATGGAAACCGGTATACCTGCAAGCACAACACCGTTTCCGGACGCACTTTTGATATTATCCGACGACACGGAAACAACAGACTCTATAATATGCTTATACTTATCCATAGGATTAAAGCTTACAAAAAATCCAAGCATCTCCTTTTCGAATGCCATAATTTCAGACTCGGTTAAATTTTCACTTTCCACTAATTTTGGATAGGACTCTTTCACCTGCTTCATTGAGCCGAAGAGATCATTCATATCTTTCGGTCTATTTGCTATTTTTGCAGACCATTCAAGAAGCATATCTACCGAGTGCAATAAAGTTGATCTGTTGTCGTGCAGAGAATCAAAACATCCGCTTTTAATAAGACTTTCTATCACTTTTCTGTTGACTTTTCTTGTGTCCACTCTTTTTAAAAAATCAAAAATATTTTCGAATCTGCCGTTTTCCCTTTCGTTGATTATGTTTTCTATTGCTGCATCTCCCACATTCTTAATTGCCCCGAAACCAAACCTTATTACTTTGCTATCCTTTTTTTCAGCAACGGCAAAATCCTTGTAGCTATCATTAATGTCCGGTGGCAAAACCGTAATATTAAGCCTCTTACACTCCTCTATATATTTGGCAACTTTATCCGTATTGTTTTTTTCACTCGTCAAAAGGGCACTTAAAAAATACTCTTTGTAATGGGTTTTTAGGTAAGCTGTCTGGTAAGCTATGTAAGCATAAGCTGCAGAATGGGATTTATTAAACCCATATTCTGCGAATTTTGCCATTAAGTCGAATATATATTCCGCTTTATCTTTATCGATATTTCTTTCAACACTCCGTTTTACAAAACTTTCTCTCTGCTCCTCCATAACCTCTATTTTTTTCTTTCCCATCGCCCGTCGTAAAATATCAGCCTCACCAAGAGAATATCCGGCAAGTATACTTGCTATCTGCATAACCTGTTCCTGGTAGAGTATGATTCCGTATGTTTCCTTTAATACATCTTCAAGCTGAGGAAGAGGGTACTCTAAAGCCTGTCTCCCGTGTTTTCTATTAATAAAATCCTGTACCATACCGCTTCCGAGAGGACCCGGACGATAAAGAGCCACAAGGGCAATTAAATCCTCAAATCTATTAGGTTTTAAATCACTTATGAGCCTTTGCATACCGGAAGATTCCAACTGAAAAACCCCGAGGGTATTGCCACTTTGAAGCATTTTATATGTTTCTTCGTCATCTATGGGTATTTTTGAAATATCAAAATCTCCACCTATTAGACGGGATGTAATATCAATAACGGTCAAATTCCTTAAACCGAGGAAATCGAACTTAATAAGACCTATATCCTCAAGATACTCCTTTGAAAATTGAGTTACAAATGCATCCTCACCCGTTGGCTTATAAATCGGACATCTTTCATAAATAGGGTTTGTGGATATGACAATGCCCGCAGCGTGGGTTGAAGCGTGTCTCTTTACGCCTTCGAGGGTTTTGGAAATATCAAAAAGCTCTTTTACCTTTTCATTACTCTCAATTTCACGGCTCAAGTCAGGATTATCTTTTATAGCTTCATCAAGATTATCCTTATCCGGTATCATTTTTGCTATTCTATCGGCCTCTTTGTATGGAAATCCCATAACGCGTGCAACATCCCTTACGGCGGCTTTTGCAGCCATAGTTCCAAAGGTTATGACTTGGGCTACATTATATTTTCCGTATTTTTCTTTAACATATTCAATAACCTCATCTCTTCTTTCAACGCAGAAATCAACATCAACATCAGGCATTGTTATTCTTTCGGGATTTAGAAATCTCTCAAAAAGGAGTTTATACTTTATAGGGTCTATATCCGTAATACCTATTGAATATGAAACAAGGCTTCCTGCAGCCGAGCCCCTTCCCGGGCCTACCGGCACACCTTTTGTTTTGGCATAATTTATAAAATCCCAAACTATAAGGAAATATCCCGCAAAACCCATTTGATCTATGATTCCAAGCTCATACTCTAATCTTTTTTTATACTCTTGAACTTTCTCATCACTAAATCCGAGTGTCTTGTTTTCCAAACCTTTATATGCCAAATTTCTCAAAAAAAGCCTTTCGTCACTCTTATCAGGTGTTTTAAAGTGAGGCGGAGACAAATTCCCTATTTCAATTTCAACACTGCATAAATCAGCTATTCTTTGTGAATTATAA
Source organism: Desulfurellales bacterium (assembly GCA_027064405.1). Taxonomy (GTDB): domain Bacteria; phylum Campylobacterota_A; class Desulfurellia; order Desulfurellales; family Hippeaceae; genus JAMOPP01. The sequence continues at coordinate 5,922 of JAMOPP010000018.1, read as the reverse complement.
ACAAATTCCTTATTATCTTTAAATGCCTCAAGCATCTCTTCTTCTGTTTTAAAATAAAATTCATGCGTGCCCATTTTCATTCTGTTTGTTTCATCTATAAGTCGGTTTGTCTGAATACATAAAAGTGCATCCTGGGCAATTGCATCCTTTTTATTCAAATAGTGGCAATCGTTTGTGGCAACAAGAGGGGTATCGGTTTCCAAAGCAAGTTTAATTATATCTTTATCGATTCTTTCCTGAGCTTCAAGTCCATGACGCATAATCTCCATAAAAAAATTATCTTTGCCGAATATATCCTTATATTCAAGTAGTGCTTTTTTGGCACCGCTATAATCGCCGTTTAAAAGCTTTATCTGAATTTCTCCGTGCAGGCAGGCACTTCCAGCTATGATGCCTTCAGAATGTTCTCTCATAAGATTCTTATCTATTCTGGGCTTGTAATAAAAACCCTCGGTATATGACATACTCGCCAAATACATAAGATTTTTATATCCCACATTGTTCTTTGCAAGAAGTGTTATATGATAATTACCCTTAACCTCCCTATCAAAACGACTCGTGGGTGCTATATACCCCTCAAAACCCAATATCGGCTTTATACCCTCTTTTTTTGCAAGTTTATAAAATTCCAAACTGCCGAACATATTTCCGTGATCTGTTAAGGCAACGGCATTCATACCGCTTTCTTTTGCTTTTTTAACTATTTCTTTAAGTTTGCTTGCACCATCAAGAAGGCTGTATTCCGAATGGTTATGAAGATGAACAAATGACATAGTATCCCCTTTAATACATTTACTTCTTTTTACATTCAATATGCTGACATTGAGAAGTTAAATTTGCAAAAAATTCTTCAACACTGCACATACCGCTATTCTAAGAATTTTAAAATATATTGCAATAAAACTTTAAGCATCAAGTGTGCGCATAATGAGAAACAAATGATGCAATCTTGCTTTTCTTGACTTATTAAGATAAAATTGTATATAAAAGAAACAAGAGGTAAGAATGAAAAAGATTTTTTTTGTAATTGCGACAATCCTATTATTATCATCATGCGCAAATATGAATTCAAATGTTTCACATAATAACCAAAAGTCGCAGAAGATTGCCACCTTAAAATATGAAATGGCAAGAAATATTATAGCACATAAAGACTTTGTAAGACTTGCCGATGCTTTTTCATATCTTAACGACGCCATTAAAATAAATCCTAACGATCCGAGATTTTACTATACAATGGCTTTAGCTTACAAATTAAGAAACAACGACAAACAGTATGTGATATACCTAAATAAAGCAATCGAAAAAGACAAAAATTATTTCGACGCATTTAACGCTTTGGGCATATACTATTACAGTAAAAAGTTTTACACAAGAGCCATAGATATGTTCACGAAGCTAACAAATAATCCTTTGTACCATAATGCAGATGTGGCATTCTTCAACAGATCAAGGGTTTATTTAACCCAAAACAAAATTGAGGAAGCTGAAAACGACCTTGAAAGCGCTCTAATGTTCTCAAATTACAAAAACAAAATTTACTGGCAAAATTTAATATCTTTGCAGATAAGTCAAAAGGAATACTACATAGCATTAAAAAACCTTTTTCAGATGGAACGCACTCTTCGACCCTCTTGTTATACCCACTACTACAAAGCTCTATGCTACGAGAGGCTTTCTCTATTTGATCAGGCAAAAGATGAACTTAAAAAGATATCAAATGACAATTTAGACTACTTGGTATTAAAACGCAGACTCCTTAAAGAAATAGAAAAAGAGCAGATGCAAACTAAATAGTTTCCTTATTGTTGCCTTTTAAAAAAATATACCTTCCGCAACACTCAACCGTAGCAAATAAAAATAGATATAGAAAGAGCATTGCATAGATTGAAATATGAACATCTACGGGTTTTATTTGTGAAAAAAGTGCTATAAAGTTCAAAAAAACCTTCACTATAAATGATAGAATGTGGAAAATATACAATTTAAGCAAATAAAAATTAAAAAATGAGACAAAAATTGCAACGAATGAAGCCGGCATAATGACAACACCAAAATATGGTATTGCAATACTGTTACTCAAGAAGGAGAGATAGGAGAGTTTACCGAAATAAAAAACAGATATAGGCATTGCGAAAATACTCATTAAAAATGTAAAAGTTACATATTTGAATGTTTTTGAATCGATTCGGGCTGTATATCTATAAAGATAAATAGCAACAAAAGTCATAAAAAACGACATAACAAAAGAGGGGTTAAAAACAATTCGCACTCCAAAAAACAAGACAATTAAAGAGGCACTAAAAAAAAGAATATTGTAAGCATTCTTGTTTAATCCGTAAATTAGGGATATGATAAACGACAAAAGCATAGCAAAAGAACGAATTGCGGGTATATGCCCTCCGCTTATTAAAAAATAGATAACCGTAGGGAAAAAAGATAAAAAAGCGGCAGTGGATTTTAGGTTGTATCTTGTGTAAAAATACTTAATTCGAGAAATTATAAAATAAAACATTCCATAAAATAGCCCGAAAACAAAACTCATATGCAGACCTGATACGCTCATTATATGTGCCGTCTGAGTATCTATAAATTCATTTCTAATTAAATTTTTGTTTATAGAATCTCCAAAAATAGCATTTTGTAAGAAAATATATGGTTTTTCAGGCAGAAAATAATAAAACTCCCTCTCTAATTTTTTTCTTAACCTTTGTATAAAATTTAAGACATTATTACTCTTCATCTTTTTGATATAGTAAACAAATCCTACTTTTTTAACATTGATGCTTTGAAGATAATGTCTAAAGCCTTCGTTCTTTAGAGAATTTACACCTTTAAGCTTTGCCTTTATGTAAATATTGTCTTTAATTTCTATATTGTCGTATATTTTAGATGCAAAAAGGTATATTTTAGAGTGTTCTGTTTTCAATAAAACTGATAAGTTCCTGTTTTTTCTAATATCCAAAACGGTTCCCGTACCGGTAAAGTTAGATTTTTTATCAACTTGAGCATAGTTTGAAGTTTGATAATAAAGCAAAAAAGCTATCGATAGAAACAGAAACGACAAAACAAAAACCCTAAAATAGGCAATCGATACAAGAAAAATTAATACAAATAAGATAAAAATATAGTTATGTTTAAGGAAAAAGGATAAAGACAAAAGTGCGGAAAAAACAAATAAAAACGGATATCTATAAACAAAATCCTTTAAATTCATTCTATGAGAATTGATGCGTATCCAACAACCTGAGAATAATCGCCATTCACCTCACCACTTGTTTTATGCTCTATAAGCTCCCCTTTCGATGCGTTTAACAGCTTTGCAGCTTTAATGGCACAGTAAGCAGGCGCAATACCACACATCGATATATCATTTTCAAGGACGGTATCAAGCAAAGATTCTTCATCCAAATTTAAAATTTCTCGTATAGCCATATCATCCTTTTGTAAAGTTGTTTTTTGGTCTTCGTAATGATTCATATCGCTACTTACAACAATTAAAATCTTTTTATCCGATAATTTAACGGCATTGTATATGGCATTTGCCAAAGATGTAAGTTTCTTTCTGTTACCGGTTGCCACAACAACGGGAACTATTGAGTATTTATTTTTAGAGATATAGTCAATAAAAGGAAGCTGAACCTCAATACTGTGTTCCTGAATATGCGCATATTCGTCAAACTCGGCAGAGGAATGCTCAACAATCAAACTGCAAATTTCCTCGTCGGCATTAACCTTTCCGAAGGGCATATCATAAACACCGTTAAATACCGATATCTCTTTTCCCAAACCTGTATGATTAGGACCTAAAATAATATAAGTATCAAAGGATTCTAATAAACTATACGCAGAAGCCGCAACGGAAGCTGAAAAAATATACCCCGCATGAGGCACGATAATCGCCTTTGGAGATTTTTTATGTTTAACATCAATCATCACACTGTTCAAATAGGAGTCAATATCGTATTTATCCAAAGGATAAAATGTCCCTGCAACAACAGGCTTTCTTACAATCATCTATCTAAATTCGAGTACGATTTTGTATAAATTCCTTTAAATCCTCAATATCCTGTTTTGTGGCAAAGTTGGAGGATTCCATCTCCTCGCTCAAGGGCTTTAATAAAATACGCTGGACAGATTTCTTCTTTTTTTCCAGATTCTCTTTTATAACCCCTGCAAAATCATCCTCTTTAAACTCTTTCTTACCGTCTGAAATAAGCTTTTCCGCAATCGAAGAGAGCCGTTTTTCTATTCCCGTCGTTAAATATATCATATCTTTCAACATAGCAAACCTCCTTTTTTTCCAAGGATACCTATAAAATAATATGCTTTTTGCAATTTATCAAGTCTATTTACATAAATTCTTCAATATTTTTAATTATATAATCAATAGGCTCTGCGTTTTTTCCGCCGCCTTGCGCAAATGTATCTTTTCCGCCACCCTTGCCTAAAAGTTTTTTGGAAATTTTCGCAACAACATCCCTGGCTTTTATTTCCTTTACGCAATCTTCCGTAACCATGGCTATTACATTCACCTTTGAGTTGCTTTCATTAATAATAATAACGATTCCGGATTTAAGATTGGCTTTTATATTATCTCCAAAATTCCGCATATCCGACACAGACAAATCTTTGGTGCGCTCAATATAAACCTTTACACCCTTTACCGTTTTTACATTATTTCTATTAAATTCTAACTGCACCGCATCTTTTTTTATCTTTTTTTTGCTTATTAAATCATCTATCTTTGCAGGAATTTCACCTATTGAAACATTAAGTTTTTTTGCGACATTTTTTATCACATCCTCATTTTTCCTGATATATTCATAGGCGTTTATGCCCACTTTGGCCTCTATCCTTCTTACGCCCTTTGAAAGTGCACTCTCGGATATAATCTTAAAGAGACCTATTTCGCCTATACTCTTTACATGGGTTCCACCGCAAAGCTCTTTGCTGACATCTCCCATAGAAACAACACGCACTTTATCCGAATATTTCTCTTCAAAAAGAGCTATCGCACCATTTTCTATAGCTTTATCTATATCCATAACTTCAGTTTTTACTTCATAATTTTCAACTATCCAACCGTTTACGATAAGTTCAATTCTTTTAAGCTCACCATCGCTCAATTTTGCATAATGGGTAAAATCAAACCTCAATCTATTATCTTCAACCATAGAACCGGCCTGCCTTATGTGCCCTCCCAACACCTTAATCAATGCCGCATCAAGAAGGTGTGTTGCAGAATGATGTCTTGCAATATCTTTCCTTTTTGCCCTGTTTATTTTAAGGGTGTACTCTTTTCCAATTTCAAATCTACTCTCTATAATACTAACCTTGTGAACAAACAGATTTCCGTTAAAATATTTCTGCACATCCTCGACAAAGGCTTTCGCATTACCGTTAAAAATAAAACCGGTGTCTGACACTTGACCTCCACTTTGTGCATAAAAGGGTGTTCTATCAAAAATAAAATAGCACTCCCCTTCTTCGGCTAAAGTCATACTGTTTCCGTTTTTATCCACAATAGCTTTCAAAACAGCATTTATTTCAAATTTATCGTAACCTGTAAATTCGGTCATTCCAACATTTTTATACACATCTCCAAGCTCTTTTGATGTGGAAATTTCACCGGTTCCCTTCCAGCTTGCTTTAGACTTCTCCCTTTGATTGTTGAGCATAGCGTTAAACGATTCCATATCAACTTCAAATCCATTCTCTTTTGCAATATCACATGTCAAATCTACAGGAAATCCATAGGTATCATAAAGCTTAAAAGCATCTTCACCCTTTACAAACTTATCGGATGATTTTTTAAATATCTCATTCAAAACTTTGAGTCCGTCATCAAGGGTCTCGGAAAACTGTTTTTCTTCACTTTTTACTATATTAACAACCATCTCTCTGTTTTGTATCAATTCA
>JAMOPP010000017.1 GCA_027064405.1 Desulfurellales bacterium | reverse complement strand
CGAAATCCGTAAACCTTGTTTTATATTTCTTAGGATTTGTATTTGGAACTTCTATGTAGTTTCTATCCCAAATGTCGCTGCTTGAAATCCTGCCTGACTTGATGGCTTCTTCAAATATCTGCTCTATCTCTTTCTTTCCGTTTTTTATAATGTCATTAACTTTTTCAAACGGGTGATCTATTTTAAATTTCTCCAACGCTGAAAATGATATTGAAACAACTTCATCTAAATCTACACTCTGACCTGCAACCTCATTAAGTTTTGATACCATATCCTTTGTCGCTTGGGTTACGCTTGTTACCGTCTGTGTTACCTCTTCAATTGAACTTGACTGCTCTTCTACAGCTGCCGTTATGTTGTTCAGCATCTGTTTTGCCCTACCAATCTCTTCTACTACATTGGCAAAACTCGTTTGAATTGTGCCTGCACCTTCACCGCTTTTTTCAATTCTATCCGCTATATCCGCATTTGCTTCAATGAGTTTTTCTGCATTACTGCTTACGCTTTCTATCATATTGCTTATTTCAGAAGCATTCTGTTGTGTCTTTTCTGCGAGTTTTCTAATTTCATCAGCCACAACCGCAAAGCCTCGTCCTGCATCTCCTGCACGAGCCGCCTCTATTGCAGCATTTAGAGCAAGAAGGTTTGTTTGGTCTGCTATCTCATTGATTAAAGCAACGATGCCTGATATATTCTGTATATCTTTATCGAGATTTTCAAACATAACCTTTTCGTTTCTCATCTCTTCTACATTTGTGATTATATCACCTTTGATTTGATTTATGGTATCAAGAGCATTATGGGAAGAAGATTCTATCTCTTCCATAAAGTTACTAAACTCTTCCGTGTTGTTGGCTATGCTTCCTATGGCTTGTGACGAGTCGTTCATAGTAACATTTATGGCATCGAAATTCTCCATTGCATTATTTATTTCCTTTATTGCTTTTGAAAATTCAAAGTTAAATTTAGCATTAAATACGGCTGTTTTGCCTGCTGACGAAATAAGTCTTCCAAAAATGTCATTTACCAGTTTGGATGAATTCTTAATAAAGGTTTCTAAAAACGGGATAGTAGGTGTTTTTATTTCTTGTAATAAGTTAACTCTTTTTGATGAAAGAATGTGTTCAAACTTCTCATTGAGCTTTTTTAGGCTACCAACTATTGTCACATAATAATATAAGAAATTAATACCTGCAAAAATGATAGACGAACCTATAAAATATACAAAAAAATTCTTTTCTGTCGTAAAGTGCCATCCAATCCCGCCAATAAAATAAAGCAAAAATGTAATGCTTGTAAATAGTAACAATTTAAAAAGCATAAAATAGACCTCCCTCACATAATTAAACGGCTCTCATTATACATACTATTTATATAAAATCAATATAAATTGTATAATATATGCATATATTCACCTAATATTATTACAGCATATTTTAAATTAAATAATAATAATTTTTGTATAGATAAATTTAATTTGATATTTTGTTTACAATATGCTATTAGTTAAAAACAGGCTTTATGAGGTGTTGAATGAATCGATTTTCCAAATGGTTTTGGGATAAGAGCATAAGATTTAAAATTATAAGTGTTTATTTAATTTCTCTGACATTTATCGGCTCGTTGGGATACCTTTACTATGTATATAGCGATATAAAAGCAACAAATCAAGAGATTGAATCTTACAGATCGCAAGTAATAAAAGATAGGCGACAGATGGTTATAAATATGGTGAATGCGGCAATTGACGGGATATCAAATTACTATAAAGATTATAAAAATGGCACAATAACCGAGGATATATCCAAACATAAAGCTGTGGATTTTGTTAATTCGATAAGGTACAACATAGGTGAAAGTTCCGGTGATTATAACTATATATGGATAAACAGAAAAGACGGTTTGATGGTTTTAGATCCTCCGAAACCGGAATTAAACGGCAAAAATGTGCTTGATTTTAAAGATAAAAACGGGGTTTACCTTTTTCGAGATATGATAAGAATAGCAAATCTTAAAGGTTCGGGTTTTGTGCATTACTGTTGGCCTAAGTTGAATGAACCCAAAGATATTTGCTTTCCCAAGACTTCATATGTTAGATATTTTTATCCTTGGAAATGGGTTGTAGGAAGCGGTTTTTATATGGATGATATTGATAAGGAAATCAAAAATTATATATCAAAAAAGCGTAAAAAATTAATAAACACGGTTCTTCTGAGTATTTTATTTGGCGCAATTGCATCTTTACTATCGAGTATAATGTTTTACTTTATTGTGTACACTATTACGGAACAACTTAAAAAAATCGGAAGTTTGTCTAAACGGCTTGCAAATGAAGATATTTCTCCAAAACTTAAATTGCCATATTCCTTTAATGATGAAACAGGATACCTTGTGAAGAATTTTAATATTTTTATAGATGAGAACTATAAATTAGATTTATTTAAGAAAACTATAGAAGAAGATAGAGATCTTGACAGTGTCTATAAACGCATAGGATGGTTTTTAAAAAACGAGTTCGGGTTTAAGGAGTTTAGTATATATGAAGTAAATAACAGTAAAAATGCTTTAAGACAAATAGTTTCTTCCGGATCAAGATCATTTTGTAAGCAGGATATTCTTGTGGATTCAAGCCTATGTAGAGCGGTAAGAACAGGAAAAGATGTTGATTCGTTCAAAGAAAAGAATGTTTGTTTAAGTTTTACTCGAAGTAGTGATAGAGAACATATCTGCATACCTTTAATAACGGGATATGGAGTGGTGTTTGTTCTTCAAATTTTGTTCGATAAACAAGAAAAAGGAAGAGATATTGAAATACAAATCAATAGAGTAAAACGATTTTTGAGAGAAGCCACGCCTGTGATAGAAACAAAAAGACTTCTCGGTCAACTTGAAGAATCAACAATGAGAGACCCTATGACCGGTCTATACAACAGAAGATTTCTTGATGAATTTGCCACAACATTTTCTTCGACGGTAAAAAGAAGAAATACCAATGCGGGAATACTTATGTGTGATATAGATTTTTTTAAGCAGGTCAACGATGTTTATGGGCATAATGCCGGAGATGAAGTCTTAAAAGGTGTAGTAGGCTCAATAAAAAAAATGATAAGAGAATCGGATATAGCCGTAAGGTTCGGTGGCGAAGAATTTGTTATACTGCTCCAGGATGTTGATGAAAATCTTGTGACTGAAATAGCAGAACGAATAAGGCACGATGTTGAAATTTCCGAATTTACCGTAGCCGGAAACATTATTAAGAAAACCATAAGTATAGGTATATCAATATTCCCGAAAGACTCGGACAATTTGTGGAAATGTATAAAGTATAGCGATGTTGCAATGTATAAAGCAAAAACAACAGGAAGAAATAAGGTTGTAAGATTTGAACAGTCTATGTGGAAAGATGAAGAATATTAACGATAAATTAATATTTAACTTTTAGTTATTGATAATATAAGGCTTGTATTTTATAATAAAAAAGTTGCATATTCTCTGTAATGAATTAATTTTATGTAAAGGGTGGTCGTATGTTTAAGAGATTTTTTGTTGTTATTTTTTGTTTATTTGTTTTTTTTGTAGCGCATCAAGTTTATGCTAAAAATATAAAGATTGGTGTGGTATTGCCAATGACGGGTGTGGTTGCATCTTTTGGCCAAAGTTCTTGGCATGGTATTGAAGTTGCAAAATCTATTATGCCAACATTAAAGGACGGTAATAAAATTAAATTAATTTTGCTGGATGATAAAGGCGATAAGGTTGAAGCTGCAAATGCAGTAAGCAGACTTATTTATAGAGATAAAGTTAAGGCTATAATAGGACCTTTGACAAGCGGAAATGTTTTGTCAGGAGAAAATATAGCTGAAAAAGCTCATATACCGCTTCTTACGCATTCTGCAACAAATCCCCTTGTTACTAAAAATAAAAAATATATATCACGCGTATGTTTTATTGATTCCTTCCAGGGAAAAGTGGCGGCAAAATATGCAATCAATAACCTTCATGCTAAAACAGCAGCTGTTATAATAGATATATCCGAAGATTATTCTGT
>JAMOPP010000016.1 GCA_027064405.1 Desulfurellales bacterium | reverse complement strand
ACATATAGAAATATATTAACTTATAAGTTAAATAATCTGTTAAGAGTTTTTTTCTTTTTAGGCAGAAAAAATATTCTATTTTTATTTTTTAAAACGAGTAGATGGTAAAAAGGTTTAGAGAGTAAAGGTGAAGAAAAAAACAATAATATTAAAAAGGCTTGTGAATTGGCTTAGGAGATGAGCGATGAGTTTAAAAGATTTGTTAGAAGAATATAGATACGATAGCGATTTTATTTTTGAGGGACTTGTTATAGATATAACAAATCAATTAAAGGATTTAATGGAAGAAAAAGGACTTAATAAAAATGAGCTTGCCAAAATGATGGGTGTTAAACCCTCATATATAACAAAAATATTCTCGGGAGCTAATATAAGTTTAAAAACAATAGCAAAAGTTCTATCAGCACTTGAGATAGACGTAACAATATCTATTCAAAAAGCAGAAAAGAAGAAAGAAAAACACCTAAACAAAGACAGTAAAACCATAGATTTGTCCATTTTGGAGAAGAGAGATGAAGCTGAAGATATCCAATTTATTGCAGCTTAGGGATATAAAAGTAAATCATTTTAAACTTGAAGAAAATATAAACGGCATTAAGAAATTTATCTTAGATGCTGATTTTACTCCCTTTGAAATCAATAAAGATGGTGAAAGTATCAAAGCATTGGATTTTATCTTGAAGGTCAATGCAAAAGCAAAAAATCCTACCCTTAAAGCTGAACTTAAGCTGTTTGCAACATTTGATATAAGCGATAAATTTGAGGACTATAAACAGATTGAGATTTTGCTTTATAACGGACTTTCCATACTTTATGGAATAGCCAGAGGAATGATACTGCAGGGTGGCTCTATATTATCACCACAAAACAGATTGTTGCCTGCAGTTGATATAGCAAAATTGGTAAAAGACAAGATGGAAAAGATTAATGATGAGATAAAGAAAAATATTTAAGTATATATTTAGTGTTCTTTAATATGCATGCAATATTAGTTAAAAGGCATTATTATTTCATGAATCAACACATAAGGAGAGCATAATTAATTTAAAAATAGAAAAAGAAGAAAAAACAGAAACGAACAAGACAAAGAAAGCGGACATTTTTAAATTGCATTGACACAAATTAAAATTTATGTTGACGTTATAAAGCTTTTAATATATAATCTAACTGTTTAGTTGTTTTATTTTCAACAAATATTTCACGACCCGCTTATGCGGGGGAGTGAAGCTCTACACTTCATTTTTTTGAGGGAGTAGAGACAAGCGCAGTAAGTCGCTCATCGGCAGGGCTTACGTAAAGCGCAAAGACAAGCCGAAAAAATAAATATTTATTGCTTTTATATTTATTGTATTTACTTATTTAGAAAGATTTGTGTGTTTTAAAGTAATGATAAATCATTATCGTATAATCTTGTTTTTTTATAGAACAATAAATAACTGAGCAGTCTCTTTGGATTAAAATTCCAGCGAATTTTTTCAATAAAAAAATGAGCAATTATCACACAAAGAGACTGCTCAGTGAAAATCCTTATCACTAAAGCATTTTTCCTATAGGACTAATAGGACTTATATCATTTTTTTACCACAAATCATTAATCTTATATTATAAAAACCTTATTGCAATAAGGTTTTTATACTTTTGTATTTTTTAAAAAATAATAAATTTTAGGACTATAGGACTTGTTGTTATTATAACGATTTCTTAATGAATGATATTTTGTCTTTTATCTAACTACCCTCCTTAATACGCCGAAAGGCTTTATATATGTATATGGTTGCCGCGCCTTATAATAGCGGTGAAACACTTAACTTAAAAAACATCTTTTTCTCCGTTTGGACAAAAAGATAAAAAGGAGGTGCAAGATGAGTAAAAATGTTTTATTGGATGAGTATGAGAAAAATAAGAGAATGTATCTGCAGAAAAAATATCAATGCTCCAAAAGAAGTGAATACGAAAAAGAGTTAAAAGTGAAGAAATTCTTAAGGTTTTGCGAAAAGAATGGTGTTAAATCTATTTCTAACATAAAGACAATACACTATCGTTCCTTTATGGAATCTATAACCAAAAATGTTGCGCCAGAGACCTATAGAAAGTATGCCCTTGCCTTAAAAGAGTTTTTTAATCGTGCGCATTTGAATATACGGGTTAATCCTACAAGAGTAAAAAATAGAGCAATAGAGCGAAAGATTAGGCAAATAGAGAAAGTTGTAAATATAACACTTTCTGAAGAGCAGAAAGATTATTTAAGAAAGATAATTTAGCCGCTATGAGCGGCTCCTTTGTATATAGTACTTGCTGTATACAAAGGAGCTTCTTATTAAACTAAAAGAGATGGGGTGGGATGAATAGAAAAATCCAGACCAGCTTTAAAAATGAACACAAAACAAGCTACATTGCGCGCTTTATAGCAAAAGACCACAATAGAGGACATGCCATAGAAAACAAGATTGAGACTGTATTAAATCAACTGCGTGAGACTACCAATGTAAAAAACCTTCAGAAAATAGAAACACAACACATACAAGCCTATGTTGATACATTATCCGACAGAGTTGAAGATAAAAGCCTAACAAGAACCACTGCAGCAACATATATTACAGCGCTAAATCGCATAATAGAATACATAAACTCACATTTAGAAGATAGAAACTTAAAAACAATCTCTGCTTCCGAATATAACCTATCAAGAACCCAAAATGAGCGCATAAATAGAGCCGTTGATGAAAACACTCACAATAAATTTATGTCATATATAGAAAGAAGTAACGATATACAATCACAAGCTCTTTCCTATAGCGTTCAATTGCAAAGAGAGTTTGGCTTAAGACTTCGAGAGAGCATACAAATACAGACAAACACCATACAAAAAGCTCTGCGCACAAATATTTTGCACCTAACAAAAAAGGATGGGGTAAAATCAGCCAGACCAAGACAGATAAATATTCGCAACAATACCCAAAAAGAAATCTTAAAAAATGCTTTGCAATTTATGAAAGACAACAGATTAAAATCCCTTGCTCCTACAAACACAATACGCCAGCAATACAATTATGCAGAAAGAGTCAGGCAAGACTTTAATAAAAGTACAGATAGCTCAAAGATGGACTATCACGGCGAGCGCTATCATTATGCCCAAATGCGAATACAGGAAGGAGCTACAAAACAAGAGGTTTCTCAAGAGCTTGGACACAACAGAGAAAGTATAACAAACATATATCTTGCAAAATGAGTATGAAATCTGCCCACCCCAACCTAAAGCTATCTATTAAAGGCATATATGATTTGACAATTGCAGATTACGTATTATAAATATATAAACTACAATCTTAAAGCTACATAAAATTGCGTGAATGTATTTTGGTAACGATGTAAAATAAAAAACGCTCAAAAAAGGAAACTGTTTTTGAGGTTGTAAATTATTATGAGAAAGTTTTTGCAAAAAAACTAAAGAAAATAAAAAGGATTGTCTGTAAAAAATCATGAGTAAAATGTTAAAGGGAAAATGTAGGCAATTGTGTTTACGTCTTTGATATGGTAGTGTAAGATTAGTAATTATACACAATCGTTAACTGCAATATAAGATATTACTATTAGGAGGATAAAATGAGTTTACAAACACAATTTATCAAATTTGAAGAAAAAATCAGATTAACATGGCAAGATAACCGATTGAAAAAAATCAGAGAGAAAGACGAAAGCATTCGTAGTGATATTCGCGATGCATTTAAAGAGGGGGGATATCCAGTAATTGAATTTTTTCAACAAGGGTCCTATGCAACCAAGACTACGATAGTCCCTCTAAATGAAGATTATGATATCGATGTAGGGGTAGTTGTTGATGATGATAAAGCCCCCCATAATCCCGTGGAAATAAAGAAAAAGTTAAAAAAAGTTTTTGAAAATAGAAATTTTAAAAATCCTAAAATTAAATTACCATGTGTCACTGCTCAATATTACAAGAGTGATGAACCTCATTTTCATATTGATTACCCGGTTTATAAGAAGGATTCAAATAATAATTATTTTATTGCAATAGGAAAAGAGCATTCCAGTGAAGACATAAGAAAATGGGAAGAATCTGATCCTAAAGGATTAATTAACTGGTTTAATGATATTACTGCTTTTGATAATGATGATAAATCATATGCACAATATAAACGAATTATTAAATATTTAAAAAGATGGAGA
>JAMOPP010000015.1 GCA_027064405.1 Desulfurellales bacterium | reverse complement strand
TGACGGAGTTGATACAATAAGACCATCCGCTTCATAAACCGCAACAAGATGTTTTTTGGAGCCTATTTTCGCAAAGGTTTTTATGGGTATAATTCTTGCAAGGGCTCCTTTATTTACAACAACATCATTAAAAACCGTTTTTTTGCATACCTCTTTTTTGTCTTTCTCTATTAAAACATCTATCATCATTCTTTCTTCTAAAACATACTCTTTATCAAGAAAAATCTTATCGAGTGCTAAAGACATATCCTTTAGCGGAATTTCAGTTAAAAACCCCATCTTACCTAAGTTGATACCAAGTATAGGAACATTTTTTTTGCATTCGTTTATTGAACGAGCCGCTGATATGAATGTACCGTCTCCGCCAAGCACAATTATCAAATCAACATACCGCGCAAGTGACTCTCTATTTACACCGCTTAAATTCAGAGCCTCGGCAGCCTCTTGACCAAAGTACAATTCTATACCTCTTTCTTGAAAATATGTCGTTAATCCTTCAAGGATTTTATCCATATTTTTGACTTTTGTTTTTGCTATAATTCCGACTTTTTTAAACATCTATCCCCCAAGATAAGCTTTTTTGACACTTTTAGATTTAAGAAATGTTTCTGAGTATCCACTGTCAACTATTTTACCCACATTCATTATATACGCTCTGTCTGTATATTGAAGTGTTTTATTTACATTTTGCTCAACCATCAATACCGTTATTTTTTTATGTTTCATAAATGATACTATTTCAAAAACGCTTTTTGTCAATTTTGGAGACAGACCGGCTGTAGGCTCATCCATAACAAACATCTCAGGCTCTCTTATTAAACCCTGAGCAATAGACAACATTTGCTGCTCTCCTCCTGATAGATATCCCGCCTTCAGTGCTATTTTTTCTTTTAAATTTGAAAACCGCTCAAAAATGTGTTCCAAACTCTCCATAAAATATCGTCTTTTTTTTGAAGTTATAATATCCTTAGCCGCTATTTCAAGATTTTCATAAACAGTCAAGTCGTTGAACACCGTTCTTTTATCAGGAACATATGCTATATTCATAGAAACGATGTCTTTTGTATGCATATTACTTATATCTCTATCCTTGTATATAACCTTTCCGCTTTTTTTCACCGTATTAAAAATAGCATTTAAAAGGGTTGTTTTACCTGCACCATTTGCGCCAAGTATGGCAACAGCTTCATTTTTTTTAACCTCAAAAGATATATTATCAACGGCAACGGCGTTATTGTAACTTACGCTTAGATTTTCAACTTTTAGCATCATTCTCCAAAATACGCCTTTATAACATTGTCATTGTTTTGTATATAGCTCGGCGTGCCCTCCGCTATCTTTTTACCCGAATCCATAACAACTATAGAGTGAGAACAGTTCATAACCAAGTTCATATCGTGCTCAATTAAAAAAATCGTAACACCTTTTTCCCATATTCTAAATATCGTTTTTAATAGCCTATTGGTTTCGGATTCATTTAATCCTGCAGCCGGTTCATCAAGCATCAATAAGACAGGGTCATTAACAAGAGCCCTTGATATTTCAACCAATCTTTTGTGCCCAAATGGAATTTCATTAGGATATTTATCCGCCATATGCTCTATCTTTAAAAATTTAAGTATTTCTAACGATTTTTCATTAGCCCTTTCCTCTTGGCGTTTATTTTTTCTATTATGAATAAAGGCATCAAAAAGATTGACCGACATTTTAGAGTGATATCCTAAAGCAATATTTTCAAGCACAGTTAAATCATCTACAAGTTGTATATTTTGGAATGTCCTTGATATACCCATTTTTGCAAAATTATATGATTTGTACTTTTCCATATCTTCATCTAAAAAAATTATCTTCCCGCTGTCTTTTGTGTACAGTTTTGTGATAATATTAAATAGAGTGGTTTTACCTGCGCCATTTGGACCAATTAAAGCTTTTATCTCATTTTGCTTCACAGAAAAGGAAACATCGTCAACAGCTTTGACTCCTCCAAATGATTTACTGATATTGTTAATCGAAATTATTGTTTTTTTGTCCATTTAAAAATATCCTTCAATCCGTTGGGCGTAAACATTATAACAAAAATCAAAAGTAAACCGTTTATAATAGGCCAATAATCCTCAAAAGATGCGAACAGATTCGGCAGAATGGAAAGAATAACGGAAGATATAAACACTCCAACAAAATTTCCCATACCGCCCACAACTATCATTGTAATATAGTTAATTGATTCGGTTAAGCCAAAAGATGACGGCGATATAAAACCTATGTAGAATGCATACAGTCCGCCTGCCAAAGCCGCATAAAATACACTTATAAGAAAAACAATCATTTTATAAAGATGAACATTGATTCCAAAAGCGTAAGCGGCGTTTTCTTTTGATTTTATGGTTTTCAATGCCCTTCCGAATTTTGAATCTATTAAATTTATAGATAAAAATATCAGAATAAATGTTAATGACCATATAAAAAAATAAAATTTAACTTCGTTATCCAGTGCAAATCCAAATACGGAAAGAAGAGGTATGCCCACGAAGCCCTGAGGACCTCCTGTGGCTTCTACCCAAGCGTTGGTAACTATATTTATTATCTCACCTATTGCCAAAGTAGCCATAGCAAGATAGTGGCTTTTTAATTTAAGGGTTGGGTAACCTATAAAGATAGCAAAAATCTCAGTTGCAAATACGGCTATTAAAATTGCAATCCAAGGGTTGACGCCAAATTTTACGGAAGCGATTGCAGAAATGTATGCACCAAGTGCAACAAAGCCCGCATGACCCAAAGAAATTTGACCTGCAAAACCAAGAAGAAGGTTGAGTCCCGTGACAACAATCAGCGTAATTGCAGACAAGGAAAGCATATTTAAAATAAACGGATTTTTTACAAAAAAACCGAGAAAAATAATTAATATAAATAATACCGCAAAAAAATATCTTTCCTTCATTTAAACCCGCTCAACATCTTTTGAGGAGAAAAGCCCCTGAGGTCTAATAAATAGAACTATCAACATAATCAAAAAAGCCGCAAGGTCTTTATAAGACGACGATATATATCCTGCTGATAAGGATTCAGCTACACCAATAATCAAACCACCGATTAATGCACCGTTATTGTTTCCAAATCCTCCGACAACCGAAGCTGCAAAGCCCTTTAAGCCGAGTAGCACGCCTGAATCGTATTGTGCAAAACTTATAGGTGCTATGATAGCCCCTGCTAATGCTCCTATAAATCCGCTTATTGCAAAAGACAGCATTTGAACCATATTTACATCAACACCAAAAAGCCTTGCGGCAAGAGGATTCATTGAAGATGCCTGCATAATTTTACCAAAGAGTGTTTTTTTAAAAAAAAGGTATAACAAGAAAATAATCAAAAAAGTAAACAAAATAACTATCAAATATTGAGAGGCAAAGATTGCTCCGAAAACCGAGATATGAGCAATCGGAAGAAAAGAGTCAACGGGATGAGCATCCTTGTCCGCAAGCAGCATAACCGAACCTTTAATCGTTATTGATATGCCTACAGTCATAATAATTAACGAGAGCTCGGTTGCGTTTTTTGTTTGAGATATAAATATTTTGTGAATCAAAGCGGCAATTACCGCAACAGATAAAGAAGATATTAAAAGAGAAACTCCTAACGGCAAGTTGTATTTAAGAAGGCAAAATTCAATAATACCACCAAGCATCAAAAATTCACCCTGAGCAAAATTGACTATCTTTGTAGTTGAGTAAATTATATTGAAACCTATTGCAGCAAGTGCGTATATTGAACCGGATACTATGCCGGCTATTAGATACTGAAAAAATTCGGTTATTTCTTTTCTCCCGCTTTAAGATTATCAATTTCTTTTTCAAAAAGTTTACTCGTTAGGGCATCTATACTGCAGAAATGAACTTCTTGTAAATATTTTGATTTTTCTAAAAATTCATATGCTGTTGCAAAAATAATTTTTACAGCCCTTTCCTTTGGAAAGCCGAATATACCCGAACTTATGGCGGGCATAGCAACAGAGACCAATCTATTTTTTTCAGCGACTTCAAGAGCGCTTAAAACGGCACTTTTTAGCTTGTTGTCTTCATCACCTTCTCCCCAAACAGGACCAACGGTGTGAATCACATACTTTGCCTTTAGCTTACCTGCTGTTGTTATGGCTGCAGAACCGGTTGGCACATAGCCAATATTATCGCTCTCTTCTTGAATTATCCTGCCACC
>JAMOPP010000014.1 GCA_027064405.1 Desulfurellales bacterium | reverse complement strand
GAGTTGAACATGGACTTTCTTTTTGTGGGGTTACACTAGTTAAACAATATTCATAAGTTGTATTATCCTGAAGTCCTGTATCTTCAGCATAAAGACTCAATTCTGATGGAGAATTAAATTCAGCAGATATTTCTTGAATTTTTACCCAATTTTCTTTTTTGCGATATAGAATATATTTTTTAACTTCAAAACCTTCTTGAACATTAAGTAGTGATGGAATAAATTTTAAATAGATTCGTTTAACAAACCCCTTTGCATCCAGAATTATTGGAGGATAAGGAATCTTTTCACCACAATTTTGCACCTCTACTATTGGTTTTAATTTCACAACTTGACCATTATAAAGCAAGGCTGCTATCATATAATAGACATGACCTTTTAAAATTTGGTGGTCTTCATAGATGTTTTTGTTGGTCTTTCCTACAAATTGCCACGGACCATTTTTACATTCTGCACGGTAAATATTAAATTGGGAAATTGGATCCTCTGGATCAAAATCCCATGTCAATATAATATAATCTTTTTTACAAATCGCTTTTAAGTTTTTAATCTCTATTTTTAATTCTTGGTTTTGAACAGGTATTCCATGTTGATTGTCTTTGACCGCTGATTGGTCAGCATAAAGTAGTTGTTCTATGCTTTTTGCTAATTGTGATATTTTATTGAAAATATCCTCCCTTCCTGTAAAACTTAATGTCCATACTTTTATGATCTTTTTATGAGGAACACTTAACAGAAAAAATTTGGCCTTGATTTGTGAATCTTGTTTTGAAACCTGTCCTGTAAAAACATAATTTACCCCTAAAACTTCTCCAGCCTCTAATGCTTGTTTTGGATTATCACTTTGAACGAGTCCTCGTTGTAAAAGGATCTCTTCCATTTCCCTGCGAGGCATGATCTGTATCACACTTTTTCTAGTAAAAACCGAAACCAAATCATAGAGTATTTCGCCTGCATAATCAATGGAATCAATGCTAGTAGGTCTTAAATTAAAGACAGCTATAAGCGGCTTAGTTGCCCAACTTAAATTACTTACACAAAGAAAAAACATAAGAACGCATGATATCCTTAAGGATTTAACCATTAAACTACTCTCCCAAAGGAATTTGGTACATGTAAAATATCTGTTCAACCTTTTCTAAAGCATCTTTTATGATGGGAGAATTGGCAACACTTTTTAAACGTTCATCAAATAAAGCATCGACAAACTTAACAGCAGCTTGAAGATTTTGGTTGCGTTTGAGCAAACTTTCTCCTTCCTGGAAATATTTTTTTTCCAAGTTGCGTAGCGGTTTCAATACTTCCCGACCAAGTTCTGCTACTACTTCCAATGTCAAGTTCTGCAAGATTTCTGTATTAGTTGGTAGTTCAAGGGGATCATATTTTATATGAGCCTCAGGAATTCCAGCATTGGTTTCGTCTTCAAATATACGTTTGCGTTTAATGGTCTTGACCTGGATATTTTCTCCAGTAGCAATATCTATAATTTTGAATGATATCTCCACAAAACCAACCTTTTTATGTTTGCCAACTTCATATTGTTTTTCAACATATTCTGGCACAACTATCTTAGCAGGAGGTGCCTCGGCAAGTTCTTGTTTTGTCGGGTTAGGATGCTTTGCTTTCCAGTTAAGATAATTTATATTGTCCTGTATCTTTGTTCCTACCTGATAACGGACTGTTTTTTTACTCTTAGACACAATAGATTCTACTTTAAATAAAAGCACACTGCCCATGATAGCTATATCTATCCCATACATTTGTCCTACTTTCTTAGCTGTTTCAGTAGATACAATTCCTATTTGTTCTAACTTCATTTCTTCTAATATGGATTTGAGATTTTCCCGTTCCATGATTTTTATGTCACCGCTGGCGTTATTAAATAGAAAAGTAATTAGCTTATTAGCAATAATAACTCCTGCATCCTTATTATTAGATGGACTGCGAAAATCAAATACAGCAATAGATTTTTGTACTCGTTTAGAGATATGCTTCTCCATTTCCTGAATAAGAGAAGATGTCTTGGGATATTCAGGAGAAATTTGTTTTACTTTAGTATACCAATACCAAGCCAGTTCATATTGTTCCTGACTTTTAAAGTGGTCCCCGATAAATTTTAGTCTAGCAGCAAGTGATTGTTTTAAAGAATTAAGTTTATAATCATTTTTATCTTCTATATATTTTTGAGCCATTATGTATGAATCTACAGCTTTGAGGAGCCAACCATCTTTAATATTTTCCTTGGCCTTTCGAATATGATACTCACCAGCTTTGAGCTTGACTTGGCCAAGGAGTTGTTTTAGATCTTTGTCTGTTGGGTCATATTCCAATGCGGTCTCATATAGTTCTACAGCCTTATCCCAGTTTTGAGCAATTACTTCTTCTCTAGCACGGCTAAGAAAATATTCTTTATTGTCATTATGTCTGGCCTGTTCTAAAAGCTTATGTGCTACACTATTTTGAGGATCTAATGCAAGTATTTTACGCAAAAAGAAGATGGCTTGTTTAAATTTCTCCTTATCAAAAAAAATTTGAGCCTGAGCCAAATAGAATTTTGCTCCTTCTCTGGTACACTGAGTTAGTAGTGTAGCTGAGTCTTCGTAATTGGGGAATTTGCTTTGAAGCTGGGTAAGAAGAAAATAGGCTTTATCCCATTTGTTTTCCCTCATAGCTTGTTGGGCATGGGAATAAATTTGTTTCACTTCTGTTAAAAATTTATTCTCTTTAACCTTGATTTCATTTTTAAGAGCAATCACCTCCTGTGCTTGAGGATCTATCTCTTCTGCCCTTGCAAGTTTATATTTAGCTTTATTAATTTTATTTAAGGTTATTGGCTCACTGGAATTTAGTATTGCTTTTGCTTCTGTGATGTATTTGGTTATCAATTCTTTTTTGAGCTCAGTGAGCGCTTGCTGATATTTTTTGTTTTTTGGTTCTTTTGCCAAGGCCTCTTTATAATAAGCCATGGCCTCTTTATATTTACCCGCATCCTGCAACCGTCGACCCAATTCGTAATATTTTTTCCCTACAGCACAGGCGAATAAAAATAGTGCTAGGGAGAATATAATAATGTTTGAAAAAAATCTTTTGTTCATAAAACTGTCTCCTCTTTATAAGAATTGATGTTAATTTTCTCTTTTTGCAACAATTTTATTTAACTTTATGACCATTTTATTGTTTTCAATTTGTTCAACAAAAAAGGAAAAACATTTATGTTGAAAATAAGACATGGACATTTCACTGAGTAAAAATTTAGGCCAACCTTTATAATTAACTACATATATTCCTGTTTTGTGCCTAAACTTCAAAAGTTGAACATTTTGAATTCCTGTAATCTCATTTTCCATAATCCTGCATATGTGTCTAGCTTCATTGTAGTTATGTAGTCTGTGAATTACCAATGTAATTCTTCTTAGACCATATAATTCCTGCTTCCATACAGATAAAAGTTTTTGACGGAGAGTCTTCCATAATTTGGAAACGCACATCTGGGCTCCTTGTTCCATTACTTGTAACCTATTTTCACCTGGTATAGAAGCTGTGGCACTTGCTGTTGCAAGAATTCTGTTTTCAGAAGGTCGTATAATAGATGCAGTGCAACTAAGTTCATTTAAAGTAATGAAAATGTCTTTATACTGTGTCCTTGTTGTAGAAATTTCACCGCTCAAATCAATGATCAGCCCAGGGGATGGAGAGTTTGATTTTGCTGTCGATGCAAGCAGAATAAAACCAGCTTGTTGCAAACGATCCGCTAGGTAAGCCTTAATTTTAAGAACAGCTTGCATACAATCTGAGGACACAGATGGATTTATTTGAATAAATACTCTGGGATTATTTTGAAGACGAAGAATGTCTTGAAAATGTTTTATATCATTTACAAGAGAACCAAGTTCTACTTGGGCCTCAATTGTTACTTCATAGGTCCCAAGTTTAGTCTTTTTTTCTTTTAAAATCTTTAAGTTTTTCAAATAACCACTTGACCTGCTAAAGATTTGATCTTGAACCAATCTAGCATTTTCAACTAATGAGATAGAATCTATATAAGTACCTGCTACCTGTTCAACAGCGGCCCGTTTAGCTTGGTCCAAAGCCTTTTCTCTTGCAATTAATTCTCTGCCTGGCTCATAAAAACTAAAACCCTTGGCTATTACTTTCTTTCCAGCAAAACATAGTGTTCCATGGATAATAAAAAATATCAAAAATAAATATGAAATGATATAATGATACCATTTTTTAT
>JAMOPP010000013.1 GCA_027064405.1 Desulfurellales bacterium | reverse complement strand
AGGACTGACTAATTATACTCTTATTTAATAAGGAGCTTTGAATTCCTATTAATTCCAAAAAAGTCGGGAACCATATATTTCTTAAAGTTTTTTTGATTTTTTCTTGATATTGTGAAAGTGCTTATTTTAGGGGTTTATAAATGGTGGACCCTCAGGGATTCGAACCCTGGGAGGTATGACCCTCGCCGGTTTTCAAGACTGATTTTAGGGGTTTAGCAATAAACCTTAAACTTCCACATATACCCTTAAAAGTTCCTATTTTAGGGCTTGATTAAACTTCTCCAAATACTGTATAATACCTCATAAAACATAATAATCCTTAGTTTAGGTGGGAAATAGGTGGGAAAAAATGGGAAGAATTAAAACAAAATATACAGGTGTTTTTTATCGAAATTCAAAAACAAATGGGAAAGAAGATAAGACATATTATATCAGATTTAAAGGTATGAATGGTGATGATGTTGAACAAAAAATAGGTAGATTTAGCGAAGGTGTAAGAGAGGCATATTGTAATCAAAAACGAAATGAGATTATTACAAAAATCAGACTTGGAGAAGAACCACCAGCCGCATCAAAACACAAAAAAAGAAAAAAGACGCTACTCTCAGATATTGCCCATGAATATTTTAAAACACGCAAAGAGGGAAAAAGCAAAAGAAGTGATCTAGCAACTTTCAACAAACATCTTAAAGATTATTTTGAGGATATGGAAACTGCTACTAAAGCAGATGTGCAAAAGCTTATATCTTCTTTACAACAAAAAACAAATATAAGAGGCAATTTTTTATCTGAGCAGACAATTAAAAATATACTCGGAATTTTAAGTGCAATTGTAAATTATGGACTTAAAGAGAATTTACTGAAAAATGATATAACAAAATATTACAAAAGAGCTACCATTGATAATGCAAGAGAGAGGTTTTTAGAAAAAGAAGAAATCAAAGAGTTATATCAACACCTGGAAGATTATTACGATGAATATCTTTTTATCTTTGCGAAACTTGCATTAAGTACAGGTGCAAGAGCTGCAACAGTTGCAAACATCACAAAAAAGGATATTAACTTTAATCAAAACACTATTACACTAAAGGATTTCAAAAATAATTCAACATATACAGGCTTTATAAATGATGAACTAAATACTTTATTATATAGTTATACAAAAAAGCTCAAACTAAATGATAAGCTTTTTACACTCAATCAAACTACACTATTACGCAACTTACAGCAAGTACTTAATCAGCTATTTAATGAAGATTTAGATCCAAGTGATAGAAAAAACAGGGTAGTAGTCCACACTCTCAGACATACATTCGCTTCACACCTGGCAATAAACGGTACTCCAATCTTTACGATACAAAAACTCATGAATCACAAAGATATAAAAATGACAATGAGATATGCAAAGCTTGCACCGGACAGCGGACGTGAGTCTGTTACTAATTTAGGTTTTTAAAAAAAAGTAATAGTCGAGGGGTGGCTAATCCCTCTTTTTGATTAATGCAAAACAGGTGAAAATACCATTAGCACTAAAAAGACTACTACTATTTTTGTGTACAAAGTATCTCCTTAGTTGTGAGCTCCCACCCTCCCACAAACCAACCTAAAAAATAGGCAAAAAAAAAGGGTTAAGACCGAAGCCCTAACCCTTATTCACTCATACAAAAGTAAGGTAGCCAAACCAAACTTTATAAGGAGCTACTTTGTACATCAGTAAAATTATAGCAAAAAAAGAAAAAAAAGCATATATGCTTTCAAATTAAATATTGATTTGCAGAAGAAATTTCAAAATTCTTTTTAAAAAAGCATATACGATTTTAAGGTTCAAAAACAAGAAAACTAAATGGACTACTGAATATTAAGGATTATAAAGGTTATTTAATGCTTATTAGCAAATATTTTATTACTAATAAGCACAAAATCATTTAAGCTTATTTCGTAAAAAAAGTTATATAATATTGTCATAAAAAATAAATTACTGAATGCAGGGGTACAAATTCTGCGGGGGCTCTTAGCCCTCTACGTGAAGGTCTCCCGACCTTTGCATTGAGTAATTTAAAGAGATAGAATTTGTACCCCTATCTCTACTACTCAAAGTTCTAAAAAATTGATAAACGTACAGTTATCACAAATCAAAGCTATGTTTATTATATGGTTTTGAAATTTTTGATTTTTTATTGTTGAGAGACTTTATCAGTCCTTTTCCTGTACTTTGGCGGGTCCGGGAAAGACTGATAAAGCGTGATACACACGAAAAAGTGCGTGTAAAATTATAACTAAAATTATACCATTCTTTCCTTAAATATCCCTCAAAATTAAAAACACCTTTTAGGCGTTTGATGCTAGCGTCGAAATAAGGCTTTAAATTTTCTAATCTCACGCCGTGTGCAGTCATTCAGAGATTAGAAAGTCACAAGCTCGCCACTTGGGATAGGCAAAACTTTTAAAATATAAATAGCTGGAGTGCCGTGTTGGCATACCCTTACCTTGCACTCAGTGTATGGTTCGTATTTGCTTTGGATATGCGCTTAGATCTGATGAGAACTAAGCTTAGTGACCGCTGCGAAGCTCTTGACTGCATAAAAACCGCCATATAGCTAGTGTTGTGCTAGATTATGGAGAGGAAGGCAAAGAGCTTGTGACAATTAGTGCAATATGTATGACAGCGCAACCCCATACATAAGCTAGTACGACAGTACCCATTACACACATGGATTCGTTCATCTACCCTTTATTACTGGGTAGGGTGACTTAGCCCCACACCCGCAGACACACCTCTTCTTTTAAAAACTTTTTTGATTTAATTTATTTTGTTGAAAAAGGTTTTATAAAAGAAAAATATCAGAAGTTTGATCATAATATTGACTTAATGTATCTTTTAAGATACAATATACCCATGTATTTAGTAAAACAGACAAATGTATTTTCAAAATGGTTATTCAAATTAAAAGATATAAAAGGTAAGGTATCTATTTTAAGACGAATAGATAGAATGAAAGAAGGCAATTTTGGAGACTATAAATCAATAAGTATTAATCTGTATGAGTTAAGACTTACTACTGGTCCAGGTTATAGGGTTTATTACACAAAGCAAGAATCTGAAATCATCATCTTGCTTATAGGAGGAGATAAATCCTCTCAAAGTGAAGATATTAAAAAAGCAAAGTCATTATTAGAGGAGTTAGAAAATGAGTAATTTAGAAGTAAGTAATTTTGATGTTAGCCAATATTTAGATGACAAAGAGATAATAGCCGAATATCTATCACAAATATTAGAAGATGGAGATACAGCAGAACTGTTAACCGCACTTGGTAATATTGCTAAAGCTAAAGGTATGACACAAATAGCAAAAGATACAGGTTTAGGTCGTGAAAGTCTCTACAAAACATTTAATCCAAATACTAAACCTAAATTTGAGACTATATTGAAGATTATGAACTCTATAGGGGTTAAAATTCAAGTATCAGCATAAAGTGTACATATAATGAATATCAAACCAATAAAAACAGAACAAGATTATGATACAGCATTAGAAAGAGTTGATGAGCTTATGGAATTAGATCCAAAACTCTTATGTTGTACTTTTTCTTAAATATTCTTGAATAGCAATCCATAATAAAATTGTGTCTTGATTCCTTGATAAAGAGTATTGGCAAAAGTCATTATTAGTTGGATTTATATCCAAATTTAAAAATGTATCATTCATTTTAATATGTTGAAAATATTGATTTGTTTTTAAATTTACCCTACCGAACATATAAGCAAGATTTATGCTATGGCTGCCGTTTTGAATAAAAGCAATATCAAACTCTTGTAAATAAAATCCCTTATGATTAGGGTTTTGTTTAAATTCTCTAATTGAATCATATATATTACACGAAGTAAACCGATCAGCTCTATTAATATCTGTAATATAAATAGTATCTTCTGTAGTAGAAACAGAATTATTAATTTCATTAAAATATTTACTATTAATTGGAGTTTGAAAATTGTTACCTTTTAGTAATTCAAAAATTTTTTTTGAAGATATTGATTTTGCAAACTCTCTAATAAATCCAATTTTATATTCAAATGGTATATTTTTAAAATACTCTATAAATTTTTCACTTTCATTATAAAAAATATTTTGATTTATTTTAAAAGTTATATTATCAAAATAATGTTTAATTTTTTTGTGCATTTTTATTATCTTGTATATAGTGTATGATTAGTTCATAAATCGCATTAGCTTCATGTAGTGAACTAACATCAAAGCTTATTATAGGCATAATCTCATTGACCTTATATATGTATATAGTATAGCCATTTATTGTT
>JAMOPP010000012.1 GCA_027064405.1 Desulfurellales bacterium | reverse complement strand
GAGTATATGCCTGAAACTCTGCAGAACATGTATCCACCATTTTATATACACTGTTTATTTTTACTTCTTTCCTTAAATTTCTTACATCTTTTTCAGTTTTATTTAAAAGATAGGCAATCCTGGAATCTGAAAACCCATACTCCTTTAATTCTTTTATATCTACTTTATCAATAGTCGTCTTTTTTATTCCTTCTTCTTTATCTATTATCTGCTTTATATTATACAAAAACCATCTATCTACATAGGTTAATTTATATATCTCTTCCAGCGAATAGCCCCTTCTAAAGGCTTCGGCTATATAGAGAATCCTTTTTGAGTTTGGATGTATAAGTTTATATTTTAATGTTTCATCGTTATCATCAAGATTTACAAAGCCATCCCATCCATACTCTAAAGACCTTAGGGCTTTTTGCAGAGATTCCTTAAAAGTTCTTCCTATGGACATTACCTCTCCAACACTCTTCATTTGTGTGCCTAACTCATCCCTTGTATTAAACTTTTCAAATGTAAAACGAGGTATTTTCGTAACAACATAATCCAATGTGGGTTCAAAACTCGCAGGTGTTTTTTTGGTTATATCATTTGGTATTTCATCTAAAGTGTACCCAACACTCAATAAAGCTGCAATCTTAGCAATGGGAAACCCTGTGGCTTTAGATGCAAGTGCACTTGAACGAGAAACCCTTGGATTCATTTCTATAACAACAAATTCCCCATTTTCAGGATTCACCGCAAATTGTATATTTGAGCCACCCGTTTCAACGCCTATCTTTCTTATTATGGCAATGGCAGCATCTCTTAATACTTGATATTCTTTATCACTCAAAGTCTGAGCGGGTGCAACGGTTATAGAATCACCTGTATGTACACCCATTGCATCAAAATTCTCTATGGAACATACAATAAAAACATTATCCTTCTTATCTCTCATTACTTCAAGCTCGTATTCTTTCCAACCTATAACAGAGCGCTCTATTAAAATTTCATTTATGGGACTTTGTTCAATGCCCCATTTAACTACATTCTCAAACTCCTCTTTATTGTAAGCTATACCCGCACCGGTTCCTCCAAGAGTGAAAGAGGGTCTTATAATTACAGGAAAACCTATTTTATCTACAACTTCATAAGCTTCGCTAACTGTATGAGCCAATCCGGATTCAGGCACCTTTAAAGATATCTCCTCCATTGCCTTTTTAAACAAATCCCTATCTTCCGACCTTTCTATTGTGTCGGCATTTGCACCAAGTATTTCGACAGAATATTTATCTAAAACACCGGATTTATACAAATCCATTGCGGCATTTAACGCTGTCTGTCCTCCTATTGTGGGAAGTATCGCATCAGGCCTTTCTTTTGCAATTATTTTTTCCATAAATTCAACGGTTATAGGCTCTATATATGTCCTATCCGCAAGCATCGGATCTGTCATTATTGTTGCAGGATTAGAATTAATTAAAACAATTTCATAACCCTCATTTTTTAGAGCCTTACAGGCTTGCGTTCCTGAATAATCAAATTCACAGGCTTGACCTATCACTATAGGACCTGAGCCTATAATCATAATTTTTTTCAGATCTCTTCTTTTCGGCATACTTTAACACCCCTTCAAAACTTCATAGCCCACCTTTTTTTAAAAGCTTTAATTTTACAAAATACAATTTAAAACATACAAGGCAGGTCACTAAAGAAGTACTATAAATTACATTTTATTTCAAGAAATATATCACCATAAAATTCTATCACTATGCGATATAATGCAATAATTCCAAGTTTTACCGCTTTTTCAAACACTAAAACGCACACAAATTATACATATTATAAATTTTAAAAATAGTTTTTATTATTTCTAACTATATTTTAAGGATTGTTCTTTTTCTCTTTTTAAATCTCTTTCT
Source organism: Desulfurellales bacterium (assembly GCA_027064405.1). Taxonomy (GTDB): domain Bacteria; phylum Campylobacterota_A; class Desulfurellia; order Desulfurellales; family Hippeaceae; genus JAMOPP01. The sequence goes on along the minus strand of JAMOPP010000012.1, from coordinate 2,438 downwards.
TTTAAATCTCTTCTTTTATCATACAATTTTTTTCCTTTGCCCAAAGCCAATTCCATCTTTATCAAACCGTTTTTTGAATAAAGTTTAATTGGTACAAGTGTTAAACCTTTTTCTTTTATCTTTCCTATTAACTTTCTAATTTGAGATTTATGAAGTAGAATTTTCTTCTTTCTATACGGATTATGGTTGAAATTTTCAGCTGCAAATTTATACGGGCTAATATGAAGATTATTTACAAAAACCTCTCCATGTTCTATATCCGCATACGTATCTTTTAAATTTGCAAGCCCCATACGAATAGATTTAACCTCGGTGCCCTTTAACTCGACACCTGCCTCAAAAATCTCCAAAAATTCATAGTCATGCCTTGCTTTTCTGTTAAGAATGGTTTTCATTTTTTATTTACATTATCATCATAAACTATCTTGGGCGTTACGAAAATAAACAGCTCATTTTCAGGATGAGATATCCTCTTAGACTTAAAGAGCCATCCAAAAAAGGGTATTCTCATTAGGCCAGGAATTCCATTTGTAGTTTTTGAATTTGTTTTCTGCATTAAACCGCCAAGAACTACCGTCTGTCCATCCCTTAACACAACGGTTGAATCAACTTCATTGGTATTAAGAGGCGGTTCACCATTAACTGTATGTGCAAAATCCGCAGAATCCTTGGTTACCTTAATTTTTAGAATAACCTGCCTGTTATTTGTAATATGTGGTGTAACCTCCAAGGACAAAGCAGCTTCTTTGAAGGATGTACTCGTAGCACCTGACGAACCTGCCGATTCCTGATAGGGTATTTCTTGTCCGCTCTTGATTTTTGCAGGCTCATTATCAAGTGTAATCACATGGGGAGATGAAATAACCTTTGAGTATCCTTCTATCTCTCCGGCTGTCAATTTTAAATCAAGATTGTAATTTGCAAGAAGATTACCCATAGCCAAACTTACAGTTGGAATATGCTCCATTCCACCAACCGTTGCAGGCAAATTTACAAGGAAGTTATCCGGCTGAAAATTACTAATCATACTATTTCCGGCAGAATCAATTGTTGCAGGAGAAGAAGTGCCACCGACTCCTAAATATGTATTGTTATAAAGCTCAGCATAGTTGCCACCCCATTGAATGCCGAAACTTCTCTCAAATGTTTTAGAAATTTCAACTATTCTGGCATTAATTTCAACCGCCTTTTTTCTTGCATCGATAGCTTTTACAATATTTTTTACTTTTTCTATATTAGTTTTTGTGTCGTGACATATCAGCGCATTATTTTTCACATCAGAAACAATAAAACCGGATTTTGATTTCTTTTTATAAATCAGGTTGTTTATAATGTTTATGGCGTAATCAGGAGTAATGTAATTTAAATCAATAATCTCCGTCTGAGCTCTTTTTGCCCTGTCTAACTCCAATTTATCTTCCATTGCTCTTAGTTCCTGCTGCTTTTCCGATTGCATCTTTTGTGCAGTTGTTATCCTTATAATATTGCCTTCTCTTTCAGCAACAAGTCCTTTTTGTTGCATAACAATATCCAAAACCTGATCCCAAGGAACATCAACAAGTTTCATCGTTAATTTACCGTGCACATCGTCACTCGTAATAAAATTAAGCTTACTTACTTGAGCCAAAATTCTTAAAACATCTTTTATATCCGCATCTCTTACATCAAAAGATATTTTATCTCCTGTATAACGTTTTAAAGGTTTAGGTTTGTTAACGGTGGACTCATTCATTATAGCCGCTTTTTCAACAAGCTTATCTATATTTTTTTTATTATTATGAATATTAAAAATCAAATATATATGTCTTTTGTCAGAATAGTATCTTCTGAAAACGCTACTTTTCTTCAAGGATATAATAAAGGATATAACATCATCATTATACTCGGGATTTATACTTTTTATATTAGAAGACAGCGCGCTTAAGTTTTGATATTTCAAAGCAGCTTTAGTCGGTTTTGCATTTCTTACAACAAGTTTTATTTTATCTGTCATTTTTTTAACGGCATATTCAGGTTTTGATTTTAAAAGAGCTACAACCATTTCATAAGTCTTAAACTTTCTATAAGAAATTCTTTCTAATATGTTTTCCTTTTTGTATTGAACCTTTTCTGCAGATACCTTTGTAGCGTTAGAACCAAAAATAATCTTAACCAAACCTTTTTTATTATCAACAATTTTGTAACTCAACAACACATTGTCTTTAAAGGAAAACACAACTCTAAGCGTAGGTTCTTTATACTTTTTATAGATTATATCGTTGCTCTTTTTTGTATGAAGATTCATCCTTGCAACACTGCCATTACTTCTAATAATAATAGGCTTATCACACACTTTACATTTTGTTATATTCCTAAAATCAAAAACAAGTCTGTTGGGATTTGTAAACTTCATAGCAACATATTTTACTTTGCCTGCGGTGTAATTTATAGAAAAAATA
>JAMOPP010000011.1 GCA_027064405.1 Desulfurellales bacterium | reverse complement strand
TAATTGGCATACCATAAAGAACAAATACGATAAAAAAAAGACTGTAACGGACGCTAATATTTTGCTTATTAATTATGAGTCGCTCTTAAACAACAAATGGATTTTAACTGATGTTGATTGGGAAATGCTAATATTGGACGAAAGCCAAAAAATTAAAAACCCTAAAAGCGGCATAACAAAGCTCATACTCAAAAACGCAATAAATATTCCTTACATTTATTTATTGAGCGGAACGCCTGCACCGAATACGGAAATGGAGTATTATCCGCAAATCCGTTTATTGATGCCAGATAAAGTAGATAAAAGCTGGTTTAAATTTAGGCAACAATGGTTTAGACCGACTGACCGTTACGGTTGGGAGTGGAAGCTTAAGGATAAAGAGAAGTTTTTAGGGTTATTACAACAATGCAGTAGCGTTGTTAAAAAGGAAGATGTTCTTGACCTTAAAGGTCAGTTTTACAGAGATATTCATTATTCATTTACGCAAACGGAAGCTAAACATTATAAAGATATGCTCAAAAAGATGTTGATTGAAATTGATGACAACGAAATATCAGCATCGCAAGCCGTAACTAAACTTATGAAACTACGACAAATAACAAGTGGTTTTATCTATAATGACGATGGAAAGCCTGTTGTTTTAGGTGATAGTAAATTTAAGGCACTACAGCAAATGTTAGAAATATTAGGCAACGAACAAATTATAATCTGGATACAATACGATTACGAAGTAGAACAACTATCACAATTGCCAGATAGTGCCGTAATAACAGGTAAAATATCCGATAAAGAACGTCAATGGACGCTATCGGAATTTAGAAACGGCAATATTCAGTATCTAATAGCACACCCGAAGACGATAGGTCACGGCGTAACGCTTACAAACGTAACAAAGGCTATTTATTACTCACTGTCATATAGTTATGAGGAATTTAAGCAGTCGCAAGATAGAATTTACCGTTACGGACAGGATAAAGCGGTAATTTATTACATACTTAAGAATGAAAATAAAAAAATTATTGACAATGTGATATTTTTTGCTTTACAAAATAAAGAAACTATGTTAAACTACTATTTAGATAAATTAAGGGAGGCGATAGAATGAGATTTGAAGTTGAGAAAACAAAAAGAGGTTTGCCGGCATTTTGGGAAAAAGGCGGCGGTTTTACTAATACTGGAAGAGCAACAATTATTTGTGGTTCGCAGGGACAGAAAAAGAAACCTGTTTATATTCGTCGTAAAGGGTCTCTTGCTTGTGAAAATCACGCACTTTTTATACTTCATCAAGGAGATTACATCATTAATGCTAGACATCATAGAGGTGATTATACTATTGAAATTTACAGGGTTAAAAATTTTGTTGACGACGAAGTTGAAGTCGAACTTGTAAACAAGTTCGATAATGGAGAATGGGATAATGAACTGGAAACATTCTTAGAAGAACCAGTAAAAGCGGCAATGAAAAAAGCAAAAATTTATCATTGTCGTTATCCTGTATATTATGAGGAGGCGTTATGATTAAAGTTTATATTGCAAAAACTGGAAAAAACGATTATCAATGGGATATGTTATCTAATATTAAAATGTCGGGAATGCCTTATGAAGGTTGGTTTAAATATCAAGAAGAGTATTTAATGTATAGTAGATATATGTTTTTTGAAAGTGATACAGAGGTAGAATTAGAATTTACTAAAAACTATTTAAGGGAATTATTATCAAATGAAAAAATTTGGAACTATAATAAAAGATGCGATGAAATTGGTTGTTTTAAATATTTGAAGGATTTAAGCGATAAGGTTAATTATGAGTGTAAAAAAAAATATTATAAACAGGAGGTGTTATGATGCAAGAGAAGGTTAGGCTTATTAATGAGTTGGATTTAAGGATTAAAGAACTTGAGAACGATGTTAAAGCTCTCAAGAAAGAAAAGGAAATCCTGTCTCAAGAATTGTTTAACGAAATGCAAGAGCTTGGTTATGACAAAATAACCGTTGACGGCGTAACGGTTTATCCACGTACCGACGTTTATATTAGCATACCGAAAGATAATCAAGATGAAGCGTTAGAATGGCTCAAGGAAAATGGTTTTGGTGATTATATTACCGAAACTGTAAACGCAAGAACGCTTACATCGGTTCTTAAGGAAGAATTAACTGACAATCCACTACTTGAAGATGAGATAAAAGAATTGTTTAATGTATCAGAGAAAAAAAGAATAGGTATAAGGAGAAATTGATGGTTATAGTTATACACGAAGGATTAGAATGTGAAAATTTATCTTTACATTTTCTTTCATTTGATTTTTTTGTTAAAGAAAATGAAAATCCTAAAAATATTGATGGATATGAGATTGATTGTAAAATAGCTAAAAAGTTTTTAGAACAACATAATAATTATAAATATGTTGCATCACAAGATTTAACGCATAATAGTTCTTTAAATGCTGCCATAATAAGCGATTTAATAAGTAGAACTGATATAGATGAAATTTATTTTTATGATGAATATTACAAAGAATTTAAATTATTAGTTTGGAGGTAATATGCCTGAAAAGAAAAAAACGATTTATGACATTTTAGCTGAAGTTCAATCAAAACTTAATGTTCCTAAAAACAAATTTAACAGTTTTGGCGGTTATAAATACCGTTCGTTGGAAGATATATTCGAAGCTGTTAAAAAGTTGCAACAGGAATTGAACTTTAACCTTATCGTTGCTGATGATATGGTTATCGTTAATGACCGTATCTATGTTAAAGCAACAGCAACGTTTATGTATAATGGAGAGAGTGTAACTGTGTCAGCTTTTGCGAGAGAACCAGAGATTAAAAAGGGTATGGACGTTGCGCAGGTAACAGGAGCGTCAAGTAGTTATGCAAGGAAATACGCATTATCAGGACTGTTCTTACTTGATGACAATCAAGGCCCAGACGAGACTGACACAGAGACACAGGATAAAGTAAAAAAAGATATACCAAAAAAGGAAACAAAACAAAAAAACGGAAAGTGGGATAACAAGCAATTTTTAGAGCTAACAAATAAACTAATAAAAGAACGTAATATATCAGATAACGCTTTAAAAATTGTATTAGAAATGCACGGCTTTAAAACTCTTGAAGAGATAAACGACAAAGCAAAAGCAACGGAAGTTTACAAAACCATAAAAACGATGAAAGTTGAGGACGTAAAGTGAATTGTAAAGTGATTGTAGACGGTTGGATTGTTAGCGGTAACATCGTCGGAATAGGCGATAACGGATATTTCGTGGATACGGGCAAGTATTTAGTGTCAACCGATAGGATTTTTAAAACACTATCCGAAGCAATAAAATATCAAATGGAGGTTATAAATGGCTAATTTAAACAAAGTTTTACTTATCGGTAACGTAGTGAGAGAACCAGAGTTAAGGCAAACTACAAAGGGTATGGCAATAACTAATATTACGCTTGCCATAAACACTAAACGCAAAGACAACGAGGAAACCTATTTCGCAAGTATAGTGGCATTTGGCAAACAGGCAGAGCTAATATCGCAGTATGTTAATAAAGGCGACCCACTGTATTGTGAGGGTCGACTTAAACGTGATGAATGGGAAGACAGCGAAGGGAGAAAACAGCATAAGATCACTATAATATTAGAGGGTTTTCAGTTTTTAAAGAACAATAGTCAGAAACCGAAGCAAAACAACGGTAGCGAAGAGGATGTGCCATTCTAATCAAGACGACCAAAAGGTTGAAGTGAACCAAAGCACTACAGACAACCACATCGAGCAAGTGAACCAGGAATTACAAGACAACCAGCTTATTGGAGTGTAAATTATGCTTGAGAAAAACATTCAACGCAAAATTTTAGCTTATCTCAAAACTTTACCCTGTTGCCACTGTTTTAAGGTGGCGCAGGGTGATTATTCAACAGCAGGCATATCAGATATTTTATGTTGTTGTAACGGGAAGTTTGTAGCGATTGAAGTTAAAAACGAAAAGGGTAGACCAACGGCGTTGCAAACAAAGTTTATTGAAACTATTATTAAATGTAACGGCACTGCCTTTATTGCAAGGAGTGTCGATGATGTTAAAAATATTTTAAAGGAGGTATGTGATGGCTAATTTTTCAAGTGTAAAGATAGATAAGGATAAAATTAGAAAACTCTTTATTGAAAAAAATATGACCATACACGATTTATCAAAAAAGCTTAATCTATCCGAAGCTACAATTTATAATTACTTTCATAGAGGTAATATTAGAATCAAAACAGCTAATAAAATAGCTGATGTTTTAGGGGTAAAAATCGCTGATATTATAGAGTAGGTGCGTTATGGCAGAATTTAGTAAATATGAAAACAAACGTATTTTTGAAGAGCTGTTAGGCGTTACATTATTAGACGAACC
>JAMOPP010000010.1 GCA_027064405.1 Desulfurellales bacterium | reverse complement strand
TCTAATATTGTTCATCCATTCAAAGTAGGTTTTTTCCCAATTTTTAGGAACAAATTTTGTTTTCCCATTTTCAACTGCTTTAATAGCCTCAGCTGCCAGTGTTTTTGTTTTAACAAACCACTGTTCGGAAATATAAGGCTCTATAGTTGTTTTACACCTGTAACATTTACCAACGGCATGTTTATGTTCTGCAACATTTTCTATAAATCCACCGTTCTCCAATTCATTAACAACCTTTGACCTGCACTCAAACCTGTCCATTCCTTCATATTGCATAGCTTCTTTAGTCATTATTCCATTATCGTCTATTACAACAACAACTTCAAGATTATGCCTTCTTCCTACCTCAAAATCATTTGGGTCGTGGGCAGGTGTAATCTTAACTGCACCTGTTCCAAATTCAAAGTCAACATATTCATCAGCTATTACAGGTATTACTTTGTTTTTAATAGGAAGTATTACATTTTTTCCTACTACATCTTTATATCTTTCATCCTTAGGACTTACCGCAATAGCAGTATCTCCAAACATTGTTTCCGGTCTTGTTGTGGCAACAGTTAAAAATCCGCTCTTATCCTCAAACGGATATTTTATATAGTATAATTTTCCGGCTTCGTCAAAATGCTCAACCTCTAAGTCGCTTAAAGCCGTATGGCATCTTGGACACCAATTGATGATGTATTTATCTTTGTATATCAAGCCTTCTTTGTATAGTTCAACGAAAACTTTTTTTACGGCTTTTGAGAGCTGTTCATCCATTGTAAATCTTAGTCTTGACCAATCGCAACTTGCACCTAACCTCTTTATCTGATCTATAATTCTATTACCGTATTTCTTTTTCCACTCCCAAACCCTTTCATTAAAAACTTCTCTACCTAAATCCTCTTTTTTTATGCCCTGTTTGGCAAGGTCTTTCTCGACCATATTTTGTGTAGCTATTCCTGCATGGTCTGTTCCGGGAACCCACAACACATTGTAGCCTTTCATTCTCTTCCATCTTACCATTATATCCTGCAGGGTGTTATTCAAAGCGTGACCTATGTGCAAAACACCTGTAACATTTGGCGGAGGTATTACTATACTAAAGGTTTCTTTTTTGTTATCTTCATCCGGCTTAAAATAACCGTTCGACTCCCAATATTCATACCATTTTTGTTCAAAATTCGGGTTATACTTATTTTCTTCACTCATTTTTCACCTCTTTTTATTTTCCTATACTAAGCCCTTCATTGAAAGCCGCAATATTAACGGCTTTAATTTTTGAAGGAATAATATTTTCAATAGCTTTATGAAAATACTTATTGTCAATGGGCAAATAATTTGCAAGCACTCCAAGCATTATTGTATTTATAACTTTTTCATTATTCAATTTTTTGGCGAATTCAAGAAAATTATCAATATGAATAGTTTGAATATTTATGGATTTAATCATTGCATCTATCTCAGCTTCGTTTATTTCTTGGTTTATAATCGGCATAATTCTATCATTTATAATCATAATCGAATCTTTGTGCAGATATTTTACGCATCTTAGAGCCTCAATTTTTTCCGTTGCAATAACGAAAGAAACCGAACCAAGCTTATCGGTCGGAGAATAAACTTTCTCACCAAAGCGAACAGATGCAGAGACAGAACCGCCTCTTTGACTCATTCCGTGTATTTCACTCTTTTTCACATCAAAACCCGCAAGAATAAAAGCTTCAGCAGCAACATTTGATGCGGTTATAATTCCGTCACCCCCGACACCTGCAAATAAAATACTATCTATATTCATTTTATTCCTCGCTCTTTTTTATTATAGCTTCTTCAACAGGACATACTTGCTCGCAAATTGCGCATCCTGTGCATATAGTTTCATCTATAATTGCTCTATTATCTTTAAAATCTATAGCAGGGCAAGCAATTCTTAAACATCTTTTGCATCCTATACATTTGTCCGTAACAACAAAAGGAGTGTCTTTAATTTTTTTAGGGGCAAGCACGCACGGTCTTTTTGCAACAATGACGCTCAATTCTTCTTTATATATCTCTCTTTCAAGAATATGCTTTGTATTTTTGTAATCATACTGATCTATCTCAAAAACATTTTTTATACCTATTGTTTTTGCCAAAGAAGCTATGTTTACAGGCTCAAAATCATCGTTATTCAGATTAAATCCGCTTGAAGCATCCGGCTGCCCGCCTGTCATTGCGGTTATTCTATTATCGAGTATTATGACAGTCATATTAGCTTTATTTACATAAGCATCAATCAAAGGCTGAATTCCGGTATGAAAAAATGTAGAATCACCTATTATACTTACAACCCTTTCCTTATCCTGCACTTTTGATACACCCACACCCATAGATATACTGGCGCCCATACAAACCGTAGTATGCATAGCACTTAAAGGAGGCAGACTCCCCAATGTATAACACCCTATATCACCTGTTATAAATACATCCTTCATAGAGTGCAAAATATCAAAAATAGGTCTGTGAGGACACCCCGGGCACAGTGCCGGCGGTCTTTTTGGAAGTTCAAATTCCTCAAAATAAACCCTTTTCTTTTCTTTCAATGCGCCAAATTTTTTCAATCCGTCTTCAACTATATCAAGATTAAGTTCCCCGTCTCTCGGAAAGTATTTCTTCCCTTCAACATTTAAACCTTCGGATTTTAAAATTTCTTCCATAAAGGGTTCGGTCTCCTCTATAACAACAACTTTATCAAAATCTTTTGCAAATTCCTTTATTTTTCTAACAGGCAAAGGATATGAAAATCCCACTTTAAAAAAGTTGGCATCCGGAATTATCTCTTTTGCATAGGAGTATGAAATGCCGTTTGTAATTACTCCAACATTCAAGTCTCCTTTTTCTATTTTATTTATAGGGGTTTCATTTGAAAAATCTTTAAGTTGCTCAAGCTTTTCTAAGATACTTTTATGCTTTTTAATCGCATTTGCAGGTATCATTACATACTTTTTGAAGTCTTTTTCAATGCATAGCTCTTTTTCGTTATCAAGAGGTCTTGGGTCATACTTAATCAAACCGAGAGAATGCGATATCCTTGTGGTTAATCTCACCATTACAGGCAAATCAAATTTCTCACTCACTATAAAGGCATATTGCATAAAACCTGCCGCTTCAAATGAATCGCCGGGTTCAATCATTGGTATATTTGCAAATTTTGCATAAAATCTATTGTCCTGCTCATTTTGAGATGAGTGCATTCCGGGATCATCTGCCGTTACAACAACAAATCCGGCGTTTATTCCTGTATATGCGCTTGTCATTAAAGGGTCAGCGGCAACATTCAAACCCACATGCTTCATAGTTACAAAACTTCTAACACCGGCAATTGATGCGCCAAGAGCAGCCTCAAATCCAGCTTTTTCATTAGATGCCCATTGAGCCCTAACCTGTTTAAATTGCTTAAAATAGTCTAATATTTCACTTGACGGCGTTCCGGGATATCCGCTCGCAAAACGAGCATTTCCCTTATACGCCCCAATAGCTAAAGCTTCATTTCCGCTTGCAAGTTTTTTTATAAGATTCACCTGTTTCTCCTTAAAATCAAAAACTTAGTTTTATGACTGTTTTAACATTTCCTCTTGGAGTAAAATCACCCACAACCTCAAGGTGTTTTGGTGCAAGTTTATCCTTTAAAACATTAAATATTTCATTTGTAGAATCTTCATGCGAAATATATCTGTTTCTGTATTTATTTAAAAATAGTTTCAAAGATTTAAGCTCTATAACATATTTATCCGGTACATATTTTATTCTTATCGTTGCAAAATCAGGATATCCGCTTCTTGGGCAAAGACATGTGAACTCGCTAAAATCTATATTAACTTCATAATCATTTTCAGTATGCTTATTTTCCCAAACTTCAATTTCCGCTTTTTCTATCTCTTCTTCGCCATACCTCAAAACACAAACCCCCTGACTGTATTGGTTTAGTTTTTTATCATAAAGAATGAGTAATTACAAGTTTCTATACTTGCAGATGAACACTCCTGATACACTTTTGCAAAAATAGCATTATTGTCCGAAAATAATATATTTAAATCATTCTCTTTCGTGCTTTTAAGCGGGCAATCTTTTTTTGAATTTGCGATGCACTTAACTGTTAAATTGATTGGTATTTTGATTTTTATGTTCTTATTTGGGCGTGTTGGCAAAAAAATAGTTATCTTGCAATTTTTAGATTTAAGCATTGCTTTGTGCGACTTGGCAATGTGTATGGCTTTAGCGTGGGCTTATTCATTTGTTAACTCATTTGCAATTAATTCGGCTTGTTTCAGTACGGTTTCTGTTGCCAATTTTTGCATATCCGGTGGATAACCATATTGTCTCAAAGTTCGTTTTATTATTACTTTCAATTTTGCTCTTACACTCTCTTTTATAGTCCAGTCAATTGATGCGTTGGCTTTTACTTTTTCTGTCAAGATTACTGCAAGTTCTCTTAACTTGTCTTTTTGCATTAACTCTC
>JAMOPP010000009.1 GCA_027064405.1 Desulfurellales bacterium | reverse complement strand
CTAACGAGAAAAAAAATAAAAAACTCCTTATAATCGCATCCGCCTCTTTTCTAATTTTAATTATTTTATCAATACTTGCTTTTGTTGTATTGCATAAAAAACCGATTAAAAAACCGGTTAAAAAAATTGTCGTAGAGAAGGTAACAAAACAAAAAATAAAACCGAAAAAAAAATTGTCCGTAAAACATAAAGCTTACAATCCTTCCGTAGATATTCACTTTATAAATGCCATAAGATTGCAGGAAAAAGGTAACTATAAAGCGGCTATAAACGAACTTAAGCAGGCAACACTTGATTTGTATCTTTCATACTACAGCTTAGGATACATATATTTAAAACTTGGAAATATAGAAGAAGCAAGGCATTATATGTTCGATAAAACAAAAGAATATCTAACATTAAGCATAGAGAACAATCCCGATTATATAAACGGATATATAAATTTATTTAGGGTTTATATGGCGTTAAAGAACTACGACAAAGCTTTAAAAATTATAAAAATACTGAAAAACAAGAATGTTAGCGCAAAAGAACTGAATCTTATGTCCGCCTATTACAACTACATAGTAAACAAAAACAGTGACGGCGTACTACAGTTATATACAAAAAACCAGAATCTCCCACTTTTAAACAACCTTCTTGGTGATATTTATTTCAATCAACACAAACTCAATGAAGCGGAAAAATATTTTAAAAAGGCTATAAAAATATATTCAAGCGACTCATCCTACTACAATATGGCTCTGATAGAAACGCAGAAGGGCAATTATAAAACAGCGTTAAATTATATACCGAAGTCGGTTTTTATAGAATTTGATAAGATAAAGTGCAAAAATTATCTATCATTCTTTCTTCTTCTCAACGAGAGGAAATTCCCTATGGCTCTGCAATATTTAGATTTAAATAAACAGTATCGCAAAAGTTGCTATCAGCATTTTAACATAACACCCGTAATTAAATCTTCAATCAGTCCGGAAGACTTCATACTTAGAAAAAACATAAACTATATGCTTTCTGCCGAAATATTAAATATGTATTTAAAACCCATAAAACTCACGGCATCCGACATTAATGCCAAAATAAGATTGGGCGATATTTATGAAAACTTAGGATTGTCAAAAAAAGCTCAAGAAAAATATATTCACCTTGCATCTTATGCAGAAGCCGTTCTAATATCTCAGAAAGCCATAAAATTTTATGCAAAAAGAGATTTTAATCAATCTTTGCAATATTACAAAAAAGCGCTGAATAAATCTGCAACAAACCCTCTACTTTTGTATAACACCGCACTTTTATATGCCAAAAATCACAAAATAGACAAAGCATATGAAATATTTAAACGGTTATCTGACGCATACCCCAAATTTCCACTTGCCTACATCGGTCTTTTTATTACAAAACAGCTTAAAGGTATTCATAAAGACGCAATGAAATATTTAAGTCAATTTTTAAAAACAGAAAAAGACCTGCCTGATAAAGCAAAGAGCAATCTCTTAGATTTAAACAACATTGCAATTTTAATAACGCAAAAAAAGAAAGTTAATGGAAATTTTTATAAATTGGATAACAATGCAAAAAGAATTATAATCGTAATTAAAGCTGCTCTAAACAACGATTTGAATATGCTTACACTTGAAAAAGACTTTGAAAAAACGATAGGGTTAAATTTTGGAACAACATCGGATATGGAAATTTTAGATTATTTTCTTAAAAATATTCCCACAAACTTCATTAAAAGAACAACCTCGGATTATTCTTTAATTACAGGCAACTATAAAAAAGCCTATACGGCAATGTACAATATGGAACAATACAACGCTCAAGATTATTACAGACTTGGCACGGCATATCTTCTGGATGGGTTTCCTACAATAGCGGACAACTTCTTTACAAAATCCATTCTTAAATCCGATCAGTTCTGCGATGCATACTTTGCAAAGGTTATTATGCAGGCAAGCAGGAAAAATTTAAAGGGAATAAGATACTACCTTAAACTTATGAATGATAAAATGTGGATGGACAGATACTCCGAACTATCTTTTGATATCAAGATAAAATGAAAAAAGCACTTTACTCAATCTTAAAATTCTTTGCCATATTTTTCTCTACTATGCTAATCGTTGTTGTCGTAGTCGGAATTTTGTTCATTACCTCTGTTTATATACAATCAAAAAACGAATTTAATCAAATAGTTTCCGTTAAAATTTTGCCCATTCCCACAAAGGTTTACTCCTCGGACAATAAAGTTATAGCAAAATTCGGTCTTCAAAACAGAATACCCGTAAGCCTTCAAGATATCTCACAGAGTATGAAATATGCAATTCTTGCAAGTGAAGATGCCAGATTTTATGATCACGGAGCTGTTGATTTTTTAGGAATCACAAGGGCATTAATCGCAGATATAGTCCGTAAAAAAATAGTTCAAGGAGGAAGCACCATAACGCAGCAACTCGTAAAAAACCTTTATCTTACGCCGAGAAAAACAATCACAAGAAAGGTTCACGAAATAATTTTGGCTTATAGACTTGAAAAAAATATGAGTAAAAATAAAATACTTGAGCTTTATTTAAATACGGTCTATTTCGGCGCGGGAGCTTGGGGAATAGAGTCCGCCGCAAAAACATACTTTGACGAAAGCGCAAAGGATTTAACCATAGCTCAAAGCGCCCTGCTTGCAGGATTGGTAAAAGCACCAAGCGCTTACAACCCCTACAAACATCCGAAAAGAGCAAAAATGAGAATGATATATGTTCTAAACAGAATGTATGAGAATCATTTTATAACATCAAGAGAATACAAGCGGGCTATGAATTCAAGAGTAACACTCAAAAAGCATAGTTCAAACATCTTCGGACTCATAGTGGCACCCTATTTTACGGATTTTGTAAGGAATTGGCTTATACGGAAATTCGGCGAGGATATAGTTTATAAAAGCGGTTTAAGGGTTTATACAACACTCGATTCAAAACTACAAAGGTATGCGTTTATATCGGTCAAAACAGGTGTTTTGAAATTAAAGAAAAAGTATGACGGTCTGCAATCGGCTCTTTTATGTATGGAGCCTAAGACAGGCTATGTAAGAGCCATGGTTGGCGGATTTAGTTTTCAAGAAAGTCAATTTAACAGAGCACTTTACGCAAAACGACAGCCGGGCAGTTCATTTAAACCGTTTATCTATCTAACTGCAATTAAGGAGGGCTATACACCTACGGATACGATTAAAGACTCTCCTGTTGTGTTTAAATTTAACTCAAAGGAGTGGAGACCGCAGAACTATGAAGGAACATTCCACGGAACCGTTTCGCTTATGTATGCCTTGGTGCATTCCGTCAATGTGGCTACTATAAACCTTTTAAACAGTATAGGCATACAAAATGTTATAAAAACAGCTCATAACCTTGGCATACGGGAAAAAATACCCGCAAATCTATCAATAGCACTCGGTTCAATATCCGTCAGACTAATAGAAATGGTTAGGGCTTATGCGGCTTTTGATAATTACGGACTTTTGCCAAAACCTATATTTATCACAAAAATTACAGATAGAAACGGAAAGGTTATATATTCTAATGAACCGCAGCTAAAAAGAGTTTTTGAACCTTTGGACGGGTTTATATTAACAGGTATGCTCAAAAATGTTATACTTTACGGAACAGGCAGAGCGGCAAGAGTTATAAAAAGACCGTTGGCTGGAAAAACAGGAACAACAAACGATTATAGGGATGCGCTTTTTATAGGCTACTCTCCCGATCTTGTAACAGGCGTTTGGGTAGGATACGACAATAATAAAACAATATTTAAAGGCGCAACAGGTGCTCGGGCAGCCCTGCCTATCTGGATAACATTTATGTCCAATGCTTTAAAATCAAGACCTGTTAAAACATTTCCGTTAGTTGAAGGAGTAACAAAAAATGTTATTGATATGCTAAAAGCCCCTGAAAAACCAAGTGAAATGAAAAACAGTAAACCTACCATAGAAGAGTTTTATGACAAATATTTTAAATAGAAACAACAAGATTCATATAGATTTAAACGATGAAGATAGGTATTTAAATAAAAGAATTGATACGGCTTTGTCTAAAATTTTGGATTTACCGAGAAACAGAATCCAGAATTACATAAAGGATAGACTTGTAACGATAAACGACAAGCTCGTAAACAAAAATTATAAAATCAGAAAAAACGACGCATTGGATGTAATTATTCCCGAAAAAAAGGCATTAAAGGTAGAACCAAACGACGCACCTATAAAAATTTTGTATGAGGATGCGGAAATTGTAGTGATAGACAAACCTGCAAATTTAGTTGTTCATCCCGGTGCAGGACACGAAAGCACAAGCGTAGTTTCAGCAATGCTTCATAAAAATATTACCCTATCAAACATAGGAGCACCCTTAAGGCCGGGTATTGTTCATAGAATCGACAAAGAAACAAGTGGCGTTATCGTTGTGGCAAAAACAGACAAAGCGCATTTTATACTTGCAAAACAATTTTTCGAACATACTATAAGTAGAAGGTATATAGGCATCGTTTACGGACATATAAAGGATAGAACGGGCACTGTTGAAATGCCAAT
>JAMOPP010000008.1 GCA_027064405.1 Desulfurellales bacterium | reverse complement strand
ATATAGATGTTGAGGCTTAATAAAGATTGATTAAGGATTGCATAGTGCATAACTTCCTATCGAGTTTTTAATATGAATATTTTAGGATTGTTGATAGTCTCACATTTAAAATTGCAAGATTGACGATCCTTAAGTTTAATAACTCAACATTGAACTAAAGTCATACATAAACACCTTGCACTTTGTGCCTTTTTCCACTTTTCCTACAATATTGCTGTCAATCATGGCAAAACCGTTGCAATGTATGAGAGATTCTATAATGTTTGAGCCTTGAGTCGCAAAAGGTTCTGCATAGAATCGGTTGTTTTTTGTTTCTACTTTTACCCTATTAAAATGAACCCTGTCGTTGCTTTTTTTGATTGAATCTGTGAGCTCGGCGTTAATAGGTTTGTTTTGATAATTTTTATAACCCATCATTTTTTTAACAGCGGGCATAAGATAAAAATACGAGCAGAAAGCGCTACTTACGGGGTTGCCGGGAAATGAAAAAATAAAACTATTATCAATTCTCCCAAACGCAAAGGGTTTGCCGGGTTTTTGTTTTACATTTTTAAATATCCATTCAATGCCTACCTCTTTTTCCACATTTGTTACAATATCAAAATCGCCAAAAGAGATGCCTGCTGAAGTAATTATTATGTCGTAATTTTTGCCTTGATTTATGAGTTCTATCAAATCTTCTTTTTTATCTTTTGCTATTCCGAGATAGTCAGCTTCGATTCCTAAATTCTTTAAGAACGATTTAACAAAAAAGCTGTTTGAATCTATTGTGTTGACTATGCCACATTCTCCGGGATATTCAAGTTCGTCTCCCGTTGCAATAATAGCTATGTGCGGTTTTTTATACACACTTAAAAAGATATTGCCCGTTGAAACAAGTCTTGAAATTCTGTAAGGCGTCATTTCTTTGCCGCTAAAATTAATTTTTGCACCTGCAATTATGTCTTCACCTGCTTTTCTTATGTTTGAACCTATTTTTTTACTTTTCAATATCTCAACGGTGTTATCTGTCTGATTTGTTAATTCAAATTCAATAACCGTATCCGCACCTTGAGGTATAAATGCTCCGGTCATAATCCTGAAACATTCACCTTTTTCTATATTAAGAGAGTCGATTGAATCGCCAGCCTTGATTGTCCCTTTTACATATAATTTTGCAGGTGCATTTTTTATATCCTCATACTTTAAAGCATAACCGTCCATTGCCGAATTATCATAGACAGGCAAGCTTCTTTTTGAGTACACCGCATCTGCAGCCACCCTTTTGTCGGATTCGAATATTGAAATTTTTTCTTTATTTAAAGGTTTTATAGCATTAAAAATTTTGCTAAGCGCTTCGTATGGCATTATCATAATTCGCATCTCCTTCATTTCAAGTTTTCATCAAATATATTATATCATAAATTGAACCATAGCAAATTAATTTAGATTGTTCTTTAATCGAATCTGATAAGCGTGCAGTAAATAATTCATTTTTAAGGCAAAGATAACCTTGATAAGAAAGGGTGTTTATTATTGTATTGCTGTGCGACAGTGTCAATATTTATCATAAAAAAATTAGGATGGTAATTGTAGTTTTTTATGTTAAAATAAGGATAAAAGTTTAAGGAGAAAGTTATGATAAGTTTGAATGGTCATTTGGACAAATGGTCTTTGGTCGTGGTTGTTATTACTCTAATTTTATTTATAACCGCTGTATTTGTTCACGGCATTACCCATGATATACTTTTAGAAGCATCGGTATTTCTTGTCTCTGTGAAATTAATAATAATGTCCTATAAAAATATGAAGAATACACGCCGTATAAATAAAAAACTCGATGAAATATATGAAAAAATATGTGCAGCGGAGTCGTTTAAGCATAACGAGAGATAAGAATCGCAATCTTGGTTAAATTTGTTGATTTTTTATATTAACAAGGGTAGCATCTTTAAAAAACATACCCGTTAAAATCGTTATAATAAAAATCTATAAAGGATAGAGAGATTCGTTTTAAATTTCAATTTTACACAAAATCCAAAACGGTCTTATACAGTTGTTGTTCTATTAAATTTCCTCTTTTTTTAGATACACAAACGATACAAATTTACTAAAGCTCATCACATTTAACATTCCTATATATTTTTTTTCTTCACCGTTGATTACGGGTATGTAATTGGCTTCTATATGAGATATAAATTCGAAAACATCTAATCCGTTCGAGGATAGGGTTAGGGCGCTCGGGTTTTTAGTCATAAGTTCACCTATTGTTGTTTTGAGATAATCATTTTTATTATACATAAGTCTTATGTCTCTAAACGATAAAACACCTATTAGCTTTTCTTCTTCAACAACGGGGAAATAACTTGACGAACTGTTCATTATTTCAAACATCACATCCTTAATTATTGCATTTTTACGCAAAACGGGTATATCCGTTTCAACAAAATTTACTATGTTCATCTTTTTAAGTTTTTTTGCATATGCTTTATCGGAAATATCAAAACCCTTTTGCATTACTGTTCGTGTGAAGTGTATTTTTTCTTCAAAAATATGAACAAAATATAATGTTGTTACGGATGATAGAAGAATGGGGACAGCCATCTGATAGTTTTGGGTAAGTTCTATAATAATTAAAGACGACCTAAAAGGTGCGCTGGAAATACCCGCTGTAACCGCTGCTGTTCCTATTAAGGCGACAGAAAGCGGATCTATGCTGATAAAATGACCCGTAAATCCACCTACGGCAAAGCCTAAGAATGCGCCTATGAAAATGGACGGAGCAAAGATGCCACCAAATATACCACTTGCGAAGGTTATGGCCAGAGCCAGAACCTTAATGATTGACAGGGTAAAGGAGTCTTCAAAAGAATAGTTCAAGGAAAATAGGCTACTTACCTGAGTGTATCCCAAAGAGGCAACATCAGGAAATAGAAATATCAAAAAACCAACAATCAAGCCACCAAAAAGTGCTCTAAAATAAAATGGAGCCGATATTTTTCTGTAAAAGTATTTAAAACTTTTGTGCAAGGTATTAAAGAAAATTACGATAGATGCAAATGCCAAGGAAAAGATTGGAATCAAAAACAAAAATACGCTGTCATAGTACATTTTATGCACATAGAATGTAGGATAGTCGCCAAGAAAGTGCCTTGAAACGAGGGTTGCAATAGCTGAGGAAACGGCAAGAGGCACAATAACATTAAAATTTAATCTGCCAAGCACTATTTCAAGACCGAAAACGATACCCGCAACAGGAGCATTAAATGTTGCGGCCAAAGCACTTGATACACCGCAGGTTACAAATAATGGCACATTTGCCCCTTCCGTCTTAAATATTTTGAGAAACAGATGGGTAAGAGAACCGCCAAACTTTGCAATGGGACCCTCTCTTCCGACAGGCGTTCCGAGTCCTATATTAACAGCCGTTAAAATCACGCTTAACACACCTTTTTTATAATCCAGCCTACCTTTTTTTAGAGTTATCGATTTTGCAACCGAATCTATCGTAGGGTTTGTTGCGTCGGATAAAAAGTATCTTATCACAAAGGAGGATAGAACAAATATTGCAGGAACGGCGAATAGATAAAAATATCTTTGGGTTGTAAAATAACTAATGCCATCTGATAAAAAGACCGAGTAATGTATTATAATTCTTACAAATATCGCAGAAAATCCGCCTATTATACCTATAAGAAAAGGAAAGAGAAAAAGTTTTTTAAATTCTTCCACTGTTTAGTGACTCAAATTTTTTAAACAACTGTTTAAGCGCTGTTTTATTGGAGTTTAAATCGCCGGAGTTGTCAATTATGCAATCAGACCTTTTTCCTTGCTTTAATGTACTATTTTTTTTCATAAATTTCCTGCCTTTGTTTTTTTGTCAATACATAATCCTGCAAAAACAGATTAAATACCCAAAATCGGACAATTATAGCACAAAGGTTTTGTTTTGCAAAAAACCTTTGCATTTTTTACTATCAAGGCATGATATTCCCCAAACAAGCTTGAATCTTTTTTCAGGTTACTTTCAAATAGATGTTGAATGTTGTCGTAGCTTATCTCTTTTAAAAGATTATGCCTCTCTACGAGTCTTCTTGTGTAAGCATCAACGACAAAAACCGCTCTATTAAAGGCATATAGCAAAATAGAATCGGCTGTTTCCTTGCCTACGCCCTTTACCGACAGTAGTTTTTTTCTTAAAGTAGCATTATCAAACATATCCAATTTGTTGAACGAACCGTTTTTTACAAAAAACTCAGCTATATTTTTAAGATATGAAGCTTTTTGATTAAAGAAGCCCGCGGGTTTTATGCATTTTTTTAGCACTTCACAGTCTGCTTTAAAAATTTTCTCTAAGGAACATAAATTTTCTCTTTTCATATTTGTTATGGCTATCTCAACATTATTCCACGAGGTGTTCTGGGTCAGCAGAGCGCCTATAACCATTTCGTCTTTACTGTCGGCAGGCCACCAGCTTTGGTATGAAAACCGCTCCAACAGCCTGTAATATATGTCTTCAAGTTTTCTTTTCATACTGCAAGTTTAGGATATCTTTAGATAATCTTCAAGGTTTTTTAAGATGATAAAAAATTGTGGCAAAA
>JAMOPP010000007.1 GCA_027064405.1 Desulfurellales bacterium | reverse complement strand
TCATCTTTAAGGCAACTTTGTTATTTTCATCCCATTTTGAGATAGAACGATTTAATGTATTTTTTTAAAGAAATATGGTTTGAATTATATAGAATATGTGGATTTTTAGTTGATAATATTGTAACATATGTACAAAAAAGGGAGGGTAGGCATGAAAAAATTGGCGATTGTTTTATCGGTAGGATTGGTTTTGGGTTTAGCGATATCATTTGTTATTGCTGTAGCTATGGACAAGACTGCAACACCCGAATTTTGTGGAAGCTGTCACATTATGAAACCTATGAAAAAGAGTTTTTACATCAGTGTTCACGGTTCAAATAATATGCACGGATTTGCATCTACTCACTGCACAGACTGTCATGCTCCGCATGATAGCTTAATAGGATATATGGTATTCAAGGCAGTAAAAGGCGCAAAGGATGGTTTGGCAGAAATAGGCCTTTTTGGAAAACCGGACTTTGAAAAAAATTATAACAATATGAGCAAGTATGTATATGATAGCGGATGCCTCGAATGTCACTCCGGTGTTAAAAATCCGGATACAGCCTACAAGATGAGTAAAGCAAGTGTATATGCCCATAAACTATATTGGAAAGATAAAAAAGAGCATAAAGATGTAAGTTGTGTAAATTGCCACAACGATAGCACGGAGCAAAACTTTGCACATCCTGAATTGTTAGAGAACCTGAGTAATTAATTTTTTATATTTTAAGTCTATATAAAATGATTAAAAAATTTTTAAGCCTGTTTTTTTCTTTAAAATTTTCAATTACTATACTTTTAATTTTTTCAATGGCTCAAATATATGCCACCTTAGGCTTTCCCAGCGATAAAGAGGCATGGATTTATGTTTACGGCAGTAGATGGTTTGAGCTTATTATGTGGCTTTTGGGATTGAATCTGGTTGGGGTTTTGTATAGGTATAAAACATACAAAAAGCCCCCTATATTTCTTGTTCATATAGCAATTATAGTAATATTGATAGGTGCGGCTACAACAAGATACTTTGGTTTGGGAGGGGTTCTGCATCTAAGAATAAATGAAACAAAATCGAATTTTATGGTTACAAATAGGGCAAATCCGGATTTTAAAAAATCAAAATCTCTCGGTTTTTCCATAAGATTAGACAATTTTGTGGTAAAGAAATATCCGGGTAGTATGCAACCGAGCAGTTATGATAGCTATGTTACTGTTATAGACGGCAATAAGAGTTTTCCGTACCATATCTATATGAATCATATACTTACCTACAAGGGATACAGAATATATCAAATGAGTTATGACAGAGATGAGTTGGGGAGTATACTGTTCATTAATCATGACCCGGGTATGCTCGTAACATATTTTGGATACCTTCTTTTAACCTTGGGTTTTTTGTGGCTATTCTTATACAAAAAAAGCCGACTTTTGCAAATAAGCAGAAATCTTAACATAGGAAAAAATACAATTTCATTAATATTGACTGCTCTGTTTTTGCTTATATCCCTAAATTCAACAGCGACGACTATAGATATATGGTCCAATAAATCAAAAAATGTTAGCTGTCAGTGGAGCAAAATACCTGTGCAATTTCACGGAAGAATAGAGCCTATGGATACGCTTGATATGGATATAATGCATAAAATATCAAAAAAAACCAAATTATACGAAATGGACTATAATCAAATAGTTTTGGGTATGATATCTTATCCGTACCTGTTTCAATCACTAAAAATGATATATATAGGCAATAAAAATATAAGGAAAAAGTTGCATATTCCGGGTAAGTATGCGTCCTATAACGACTTTTTTATGCCAAACGGCAAATTTAGTTTTTATAAAGAAGTAGACGATGCAATGCATAAATCTCCATCAGAAAGAAATGAGATAGATAGGGAGTGGCTCAAGATAAACGAAAGGGTTTACATTGCATTTAGCGTATATACTGCATCTATTTTTAAAATCTTTCCACCTATAAACTCAAGCAGGAACAATAGTTGGTATTCCGTAAGACAGTTAAAGTATTTAGATAGTCCAGATGTGGCGCAACATTATTTTAATTTATTCAGGGACTTTATATACGCATCAAAACACTACAATATTAAAAAGGCAAAAAACCTTAAGACTGAAATCTATAACATTCAAAAAAAATACGCAAATAGCATAATGCCGTCTGCAAAAAGATTGAAAGCCGAGATATTTTATAATCATATAAAAATCTTTCCTTCTCTTATAGGGATATATACGCTTCTTGGAATCATTTTTATATTAATGGGTTTTGTGGAAGTGTTTAAAGGAAAACCCTTGAAAAAAGTTAGTGTTGCAACAATTTTAATTGGATGGATAGTATTTTTAATACATAGTGCCAATATGCTTTTAAGATGGTATATATCCGGGCATATGCCTTGGTCTGATGCCTACGAATCCATAATATTCATAGCTTGGAGTGCAACATTTGTCTCTCTTGTTTTTTTTAAAAGAAAGATGTTGGTTTTGGGGGCAGGTTTTTTTGTTGCGGGGATGTTTATGATGGTTGCTCATTTAAACAGCATTGACCCGCAAATAACCAATATGGTGCCTGTTCTAAAATCTTATTGGCTACTTATTCATGTTGCGGTTATTACTATAGGCTACGGTTTTTTGGCCGTATCGGCAATGCTTGGATTAATTAATATTCTGATTTTGTTATTAAAAAGAAAATTTGAGCTAAAAGAGATATCGGAATACATTAATAATATTATTTACATAGCTATGTATGCCGGCTTGATATTCTTAACTATAGGTACATTCTTGGGCGGAGTGTGGGCTAATGAAAGTTGGGGAAGATACTGGTCGTGGGACCCTAAAGAAACATGGAGTCTCATAACAATAATAGCCTATTCAATCGTTCTTCACATAAGAGTAATAAACGCCAAGATGGAGGGGCTGATGTTTCCGGTACTGTCTTTTTTTAGCTTCTTTTTTATCTTGATGACCTATTTCGGGGTAAATTTTTATATAGCTCAAGGTTTGCACAGCTACGGTAGGGGTGAAGGAGCCTATGCCTGGTTCTATGTACTAAAGGCAGGTATAGCAGTCTGGTTTGTTTTGGTTACTTTTATTGAATTTTCGTACATTTTCCGCTACAAAATTAGTAAATAATTGTTTCTTTCAAAGACTTCAAAGATAATTTTGGGAAATACGGAACTTTAAGCGACAAAAGACAAGGAATAAGGAAATACTTTTCTACTTAGTGATACCCTGAAAACCTTTGTTTAGTTCAATAAAAAAGTAATTTATATTGTTCCGTATTTAAAAAGTGCAAGTATATATAAATTAATATTGTTCAATAAAAAAGCCCCTTGCTAAGCAAGAGGCTTTTTTTGTTTTGCAGTGAAAATCTTTTATTCGTGTGTAACTACAGGCATAGGCGGTTCTGTTTCTAATACCTTTTTTGGATCTTTCAGTTTCTTAAGCATTCTCATTCTGTAGTTATAGATATCCTTCATTTCTCTTATGTCTTGCATAACTTGGAATACGCCATGCCAGTGAGCGAAGTCACCACTGCCCATTGCTGCACCGTGTCTCATTCTTCTTCCTTCGTGATGCCATGCATAATACATAAGCTTGAAGTATGGGTCGCTCCATACGTCTTTTTTGATTAATCCCTTTGCTTTAAGCTCTTTATACATCTTTGTCGCCATATCCCTATACTGATTGTAAAGCCTTACATCGGCATCCACTCTTTTGAAATAATTGTTTGTAAATGTGGCCTCGTGACAAGATGAACAAACCTGTTTCATCTCGCTTCTTGCAGCATCTGCACCTTGAATGTTTCCGGCTTTTGGATTCCCTCTTAAGACCTTCATATCGCTCCACCAAGCCCATCCGGCTGTTTCACTCTTGCCGTTTCTCTCAAAGCTCTTTGGTGCCCATAAATTCCATTTTAGTCTATCAGAAACATTATGAGTTGCATTTAAGCCGTTTATTGAGCTTGTATGGCATGTGAAGCATGTTGGAGCTCTAAGTGTTTTTCCAGGAATCTGTTTTCCTGTGGAGAAGTCATAATCTTTTTCATTAGTGTTAAATATATGACCGTGAACACTGGATTCAAACACCTCTTTATCCGGATGATCAGGTCCTAAATGACAATTTGAGCATGATGCAGGTTGTCTTGCCTCTTCTGCTGAGAATTTATGCCTTGAGTGGCAACTCAAGCAGTTTCCCACACCGCCGTCTGGATACAAAGATGCTATACCATCATTTGGCCATGTAGTAGCAAGCGGTTTACCTGTAGAATCAAGTTTAATGATTGTTCCATGGCACTGAATGCATGTGTTTGCAACAGTAAGGTCTGTTTTGGCATTATCTTTATTTACGGTAAACTCTTGTTCTATACCTTCACCGCCTTTCATGCCTTCATAGCCGAAGGCTAATTTGGTCATAGCTTTTCCGTGAGGATTTTCGTTTTCTTTGAGCCATTGAGCGCCACCTCTTGAGTGTCCTGAGTTTAAGAATTCTTCAACTTCTTTATCATGACATTTTGCACATGTTACAGATGAAACAGCAGCCTGAACAGTCCAGTTTGCACCCTTAAACGGATGTGCCTTGAATGCGGTTGGGTAATCCTTAGGGACAACATGGCACTCAACG
>JAMOPP010000006.1 GCA_027064405.1 Desulfurellales bacterium | reverse complement strand
TGTTAAAACTTGAATAAGATAATACAGTATTCAATGCCTCCTCCTGAAGATTTTTTACAGTAGAAGGATTTTGAATTAGATACTCCATTTTTAATGATATTTCTTCAGGATTATCAGGATTTCTTATTAAAAGTCCATTCTCATTTTCCTTTATTATTTCATTAGTTCCCGAATATACGCTGGCAACCGGAACATTTTTGCAAGCCATAGCCTCCAATGTAACATTAGCTGACGCATCGAAAAGCGTAGGATAGATAAAAATATCGCTTGTATTGTAAACTTTTTCTATTTCCTTCACTTTACCCAAGTTAAAAACCATATCTGATAGATTAAGTTTTTCTATCATATTTTTAAAATATTTATCATCTCCGCCTCCTGCTATTATAAGCTTAAATCTATATTTCTTATCTTTTAATATCTTTACAGCCTGCAGAAGATATTCCAGCCCTTTAAGCCTATGATTTGTTGAAACAAACGAAAAAACAAGTTCTTTCTCTTTTATGCCCAATTCATTTCTGAAACTTTTTTCTATCTCTACATTTGGATAAAATCTTTTAAAATCTACTCCATTTCTTATTATATCAATTTTTGATTCATCCACATTAAAATTATTCAATATCTGATTTTTAACGAATTCCGATGGAACTATTACTGATTTTAAGTGACTATTTTCAAAAGTCTTTTCTTCTATCCAGATATTTATCCAATGAGATAGTGATAAATATTTTTTAATTTTATACAGTTTTCTTTGTATAGGATTTGAGTATTTAAGTAAAGCCCTTTGAAAATAATACTTATGCACTCCTCCGCCCGAGCGATATATATCCTGATAAAATGTCTTTCCAAAACCCAGAATAACTGTATCTACACTCTGTTTTTTAATCTTTTTTGCTTTTCTATAAGATAAGAAGGCAAAAAGCAAAGTTCTTGCCCCTCTTGGTAAAGGCGGTATAAAAATCTTTTTCAAAGATACATTTTCAGATTCCGGCAAATCCTTAATTTTTGAGGCATATACAGTAACATTATAGCCCTTGCTCCCAAGATAATTAGATAGATTATATACAACCTTTTCCTGGCCACCGTATTTCTTATAAGATTTATAAAAAATTACTACATCCACAATTATATTTCCATTTTAAACAGCCTTATTCTTTGCAAAAATTTCAGAAATTAAAAAGTTGACAACATACATTGTATTAAAAAATAAAATGGAGCGGATAACGGGGCTCGAACCCGCGACCCCAAGCTTGGGAAGCTTGTGCTCTACCAACTGAGCTATATCCGCCAAAGTGAAAGGCTTCCGGCCATAAAGACCGAAAGCCGATAAATTTACTTATCCGGCTAAGCCGTGAGGATACTGAAATACACCTGCCCAAACTATAACATACCTGAGCAAAAATCCACCTATTAAAACAAAAACCGATGCAACAGCCGCCATAGAAACGGAATTCTCTTTTACTGATGCATAAGATTCCAAGATTAAAGGCATAATTAATCCAAAGATTAGAAATCCTATTGTAAAGATAGGGTTACCTAAAAGCATATTGGAACTTGTTATTACGGCAAGATTTCCGCCTCTTGCAAAATCAAAGTATGCGAATAAAGTAAGTAGTTCTGCTGATATTAAGAAAATATCAAAACCTTCTAAAAAATGAAAAAAGTGTTTGCTTTCGTGATCCTGTTTACCTGACAGAATAAGCATCAACAAAGCACACCCTGTTGACATTGCGCTGATTGTGAATAAAAGCGGCAATGCAGGAGTATGCCAGAATGGAATACCTACATTAGCACTTAGAAGTAAACCTGTATAGGTCGTTACTCCAAAACCGCTGAACATGGCAAGATAACCCATCCATTTTTTGAATGTCTCTTTTTCAAGATACGCTGCTATTATATACAAAACACCAAACAAATACACACCGTTTATTATAATAATACCTCTTGCTATCCATGAATGGGCAATTCCCTTTATCCAAAGTGCAAGAGCAAACCTGAACATATCAAGTAAATCAACAACAAGAAATATTAATCCGAAACTCAATATAAGAATTCCGAGGAGAACAGCTCCCATTCCAAACCATTTACCCTTATTGAATCTTAACTCACCGAGTGTTCCAAGCGCAACCGTGGCACCGCCTAAACCGCCAAGGAAAAGGTATATAATAATATTCCATCCCCATATATGCTGCTGGATTAAATCCATGATAACCTCCTTTATTTTATATAATACACTTTGGGCTTGCATCCCATATATTCACCCAAAGGTTTTGCTTCACCACTATTTACAATCTGTGCAATTTCAGATTTTGGATCATCCAAATCACCAAATATCCTGGCATGCCCAACACATGTGGTGGCACATGAAGGCTCTTCTCCTTCCGCCAGTCTATCAACGCAGAATGTGCATTTATCAATATGAGCCTGGTGATGTCTTGCATCTTCTCCGAAATAGAACTCGTCTTTTTCCAAATCTTCTTTTTCATACTCATATCTTGCATTGTAAGGACAAGCCTCAACACAATAACCACAACCTAAACATAGGTCATAATCTATAAGAACGATTCCGTCTTTATTTATGAATGTTGCACCCGTTGGACAGACAGATTCACAGGGCGGATTTTCACAGTGCATACAGATTGTAGGGAAAAATTCTCTTTTTACCTCAGGAAATTTTCCATCCTCAAGCTCTGTAACTCTCGTTCTCCACTTTCCGCCGTCTTCCGCCCAAAACGGTGTCTGGTTCCATTGAGAACAAGCTGCCATACAAGCTTTGCATCCCAGACAGGCTTTAACATTCATCACCATACCGTATCTAGCCATCTTATCCTCCAATTATATTTTCTTAATCTTAAGTGTAAATTGGCAACTCATCGCATTTGCCGTAACCGGACCCAATCTGTAAGGTATCAATCTGCCGAGATCTACACCTTTTCCTGATGCATATGTCAGTTTTTTATTTTCCAGACCAAAGTCACTCATTGTATATAAGGTATCAGGTCTTACAAGCTCAGTTAAATGAACTGCAGATTGAATCTTCTGACCTGAAACGGTGTTTTCAACCTCTATTTTATCTCCCTCTTTGAGGGCTAATCTTTTTGCACTTTTCGGATTAATCCAGAAATCAAAGTTTTCCGATGCGTATCTTTCCGTGATAGACATAAGCAGAGGGTTGTCTGCCGTTGTGAGATATGTGCTCTGAGGAGTCTTGCCAAAGGCAAAGAAGAATTCATTATCTTTTGGTTTAAAGTCCTGTTCTGCACCTTTTCTGTATTCGACAGGTATATATGCCAACACCGGATCCCAATGTTTATCAACTCCATATTCATAATTAAAGTGAGCAAATAGCGTTGAGTATATCTCAACACGACCTGAGAATGTAGGTACAGGCAATTTATAAGGCATACCTGCTTCTTCCATAAGTTCTTTATGGTCTTTAAGCTTTAATACGCCTTCTTTTTCCAGCGTTGCCTTGAGTTTTTCAGCACTCATGCCAAGTTTTTTACCAACTTCCTTTAATGCTATATCCTCATATACTTTATACAGGTCTTCTTTACCTCTCCAAGCCTTTCTAAGACCCTTTTTGGTTTCTGAGAAATTCCATCCGGTGAATGAGCTAACCATTCCTGCAGCGCCCATATAGGAGCCATGCAGTGCTTTTGAAATGATAGTAAAGATTTCTCCCCCGCCTTTTACATCGCCTATCTGACTAACCGAAGGGAATCTTTTTCTTATTACCATATCAGGATTTGGACCATCCGGGTATATTTCACTTGCTTTCTCAAGATATGTCTGGTCAGGCAAAATTACATCTGCATATTTTGTCATATCTGAAGGCAAAATATCAGTAACAATAATAAGTTTCAAATTTGGATTAGTGAATGTTTTTACCCAAGTTTTATGTCCGTAATAATCTTTCAGAGGATTTGTAGAATAAACATACGCCATCTTCATCTTGTACGGCTGTCCGTTCCAAGATAACTTTCCTTCTACAGCTTCTTGGAATCCCGAGTTTGTAAAGAGTG
Organism: Desulfurellales bacterium; assembly: GCA_027064405.1. Taxonomy (GTDB): domain Bacteria; phylum Campylobacterota_A; class Desulfurellia; order Desulfurellales; family Hippeaceae; genus JAMOPP01. The sequence continues at coordinate 604 of JAMOPP010000006.1, read as the reverse complement.
AGAATGGAATACCCTTTTCGCCTTTTTGTTTCCTATATTCAAAATAGGCTTTTGAAAAATGAGTCCAGCCTCTCCACATAGGAAATTTATCGTTGTACATCATTCCTTCAAGTTTTCCAATCATACCAAGAAGCCCTGGTCCCATAGCTGTTGCCATTGTTAAAGACATAGGGTTTTTAAGTTTACCAGCTTCGTAGGCTTCATAAAACTTCTCGATGCCTTCTCTCATTTCAGGCGTATAAATCCAACCGCCTTTTTTATCTATTCCGCCAACCATGGCATTTAATATAGCAGCTGCTTTTCTTGATTGAACGGTTGTCTCATATCTTCCATCAAGCCATCCAAGATACACGGTTGCCGGTCTAATTCTGGAGAATTTATCTATTATTTCTTCAATCTGTTTCTCGGGTATATCGCAAATTTCAGCAGCCCACTTAGGCGTTGCATTCTTTACTTCTTCCCATAGATAATCAAAAGCCGTTTTTACCGGCTTGCCTTTATAGGTTAATCCCTTTGGAGCAAACAATGCCGGTTTTATTTTTGGATTTTTCTTTAAATTGTCGTTAGTAAAACCTTCAACCTCCACTATTTTTTCGGATATTTC
>JAMOPP010000005.1 GCA_027064405.1 Desulfurellales bacterium | reverse complement strand
ATTTTGGTGGAGTGTGGAAATTACACCAAAGCTATTAAACCATAAGGTGAATGCCGTCAAGATAACGCTTGCTATCTTGACGGCAGTGCCAACAGCACCCAACTTATTGATATTTCTTACCAGTATCTTAGAGCCGGCTTCCTCTTCTTCGAGTAGCTGTTTATCCTTCAATTTTACTCAATGAATTCCCTATTTTACCATCAGCTTTGCAGGAATTTTCAAGCCACGGTCTTTATAGTATTTTGCAGCTCCCGGATCTAAAGGAACAGGCAGTCCTTTGATGGCGTTTTCCAATTTAATTGCATATGTTGCCTTGTGTATGTTGTGTAGGAAAGGGAGATTTTCATAGATTGTTTTAACTATTAAGTTTACATCTTTTGCAGGTATGCCTTTTCTAACTGCCAGGAAATTTGGCTGAGCTATTGTATATATTGGCTCTTTCTGTCCCGGATATGTTCCCGCTTTTATTACGTACCTGAACCATACATCGTAGCTTGAGTCTATTTTTTTAAGCTGAGCGTCTGTGAAGTTTAATACAGTGGCTTTATCACCTAATCTAGCAAACAGCCTTATTATGGCCGCAACAGGAGGTCCTGCAGGCGTATTTGCTCCTGTTATCCTTCCGTCAATCATGGCGTCTATGCTTGCGTTATAGCCAAGATATACGGGTTTTATGTCTCCTCCAACCTTAATACCCAATGCCGATAGAATTGTTTTACCGCTTCCTTCTGTTCCACTTCCTCTTTTACCTATGGAAAATCTTTCGTTCAAACCTTTTAAGTCCATAATATTGCCTGTTTTTGCATATTTACTCAAAAGAGAAAAGTGCTCAACATTCTGCCACAGAGCAGTTACGGAATAAAAGAATTTCTGAGGTTTTTTATAAACTCCCTTGCCGTTGTATGCCATGGAACCAAAAAGCCCCTGCAGGATGGCAAAATCAGCTTCTTTATCTTTGAGAAGCCTCACATTTTCTCCACTTCCTGCTGATGTTATAGCTGTTGCCGTAATACCCTTTTTTGCAAGTTTCATATTGATTAAAGTAGCAATGGCTACGCCAACAGGATAATATGTTCCACCAGGTGTTGCCGTGGCGATTATGTAGTTCTTAACTGCAAACGATTTTGATACACCAAATGTAGCAATAAACATCAGAATACTCAAAAAAACGACCAACTTTTTACGCATCTTATTCCACCTCCTGAAATAAATATTTGTTAATATAAAAATGTTATTAACAGGATATGAATAAATAAAGCATATGTCAAGATAAATTTCTATCATAAAGGTAAATAGATACGAACATACTTTATATACTTTCAAAAGATGGTAAGTATGTCTATGTTAAGTATCGTAGGAGTTTTCCAATAGGTTGCTAATTTTGGAAAAAATGAAATAAAAAACGAGGGTAAAATTCACGATTCAACGGCTATTTCCATCTGACTTTTTACATCGTCTCTTCTCTTTAATCTTTAAATTGTATTGTAAGCTAATAATAAACGGCACTGTGAACAACACAATTTGAAGAAATATGCCGTTCTTCCACCTTGCGAAGTGCCATCTCGAAAGGTGGAAAGATTATATGTAAACTATTTTTAAAAATCCCGTTAGAGCAGGAAAAAACCTGCCCAATGTAAAATATTAAGACACGGCCCCTGATTGACCTTCGAACATCTTTTTCTTCCTATCAAATCTTAAATTTATGAACTTCAGCACTTAATTTATTATTTATCTCTTTTAAGTCAGAAGAAATAGTTTTTAATTTCTCGGATATCTCTCCTGTTATTTTACTTTCTTTTATAAGTTTATCCATCTCTTCAATTAATAATTTCATATGAGAATCAATATCCTTAGTTGCATTTAATGTATCTTGAGATTTATCAATAGTCATATTAAGCATAGACTTTGTTTGGTCTGCTTTATTTGTTAATACCTCAGTTTCTTGAGAAATACGACTGAAATCCTTAGCACTTTTTTCAATTTCATTTTTAGTTTCTTCTATTCCATGAACTATAAGATTAATATAAGTATCTATTTCTCCTAAACTGTTTTGAGTTCTTTCAGAAAGTTTTCTTACTTCATCAGCAACTACGGCAAAACCTCTTCCGTGTTCTCCCGCACGGGCTGCTTCAATTGCGGCATTGAGAGCTAAAAGATTTGTTTGGTCTGCTATTTCTTTAATAATTGAAACAACCTCTTTTGTTTGCTTAGATTGTTCTGTTAAAGAACTTACTTTTAAAGAAACATTATTTTCTTTTACAGTTTCTTTATTAATCTCATCAACTACTTTAGTTAAATCTATAACCATATCTTCAAGTGTGTTTCTAGTGTTTTCAACATCTTTAACCGTTGATACAATTTTCTCTTCTGCTACATCTAAATCGTTTTCAACTTCGCTTACAAGTTCTTCTGCTATTTTGATATTTTTTGTCTGATGAGTTAAAGATATATCTATTTTCTCAGATATTCTCGAAACTTCATTAGCTACAGATGTAGATCCTGAAACCGAGGATGTGATTTTTGAAACGATATCTCTTAATTTTAGAATATAGTTATTGATATATTTAGCCACACGACCTATTTCATTATCTGAACTTACTCTTAATTGAGTAGTTAAATCTCCTTCTCCTTCAGATAAATCTTTTATTATTTTATTCATTGGTTCAATTAAAATTCTTTTTAACAAAACCCAATTTAGAACAACAAAAACTATTATCAAAATAATTGAAATTATTATAATAACATTTCTAATTTGATAAATAGGCTTAGCTATTGCAAAAACTGGTGCTACTGCTACTATCCCCCAATCTAACCCCTTATTTGCTCCATGTTCTCTCATATCAGCCACACCAGCAACCACTTGGTTACCTCTGAAATTTTCATAAATAAAATAATCTTTTGCATTGTTATCAAGAGAATTAAATAAATTTTTATGAATTTTAAAGTCATTAAATATGTCAAAAAGTTTTTGCTCTTTATCTTGGGTAATAATCACTTTCCCATCATCTGTTAGAAGATAAACATATTCATCGCCAATAATATTATCGTTAAGCTCTGCAATTTTTTCTTCAATAGGCTTCATATTTATTTTTACAATAAGGACACCTACTATATTGGTATTTGTATCATCCGTAACCGGAGTTAAAAGTTCTAATTTTAATTCTCCGTTTATATTTTCTACCTTGTTGTAAAAAACATCGCCTTGTTTTGCGTGTAAAACCTGCTCAAATAAAGGTTTTAAATAAGGTTTAACCGAAAATATGCTTTTACCTATTAATTTTCTATTTTTAGCCCTTGAAAAAATAATACCGTTTTTTTTAATGAAAGTGATATTTTTAATATGTTCGTTAGAATCAAGCACATCTTCAAAATATCCGATATGCTCTTTGCGGTTAAAACGCTCTAATACATCAGATTGTGAGATAATGCGGGTATCTCTCGTTAGGGCAGATAAATACTCGTCTATATAATCTCCTGTTAAATCCGCTTTTATCGCTAAGTTTTCACCTATTACTCGAAACATGCTTGATTTTATTTTAGAAACGGAAAAAATGGATACAACACCAACAGGCACTAAAACTGCCATTATTATTATAATCATTACCGTTTTTGCAATATTTAACTTTTTCATAAACAATCCTCCTTTAACAACTAATGAGTGGGATTGTAGCAATTTTGAATTGGTTATGTCAACAATTTTATTTGCTGTAAAATCACCTTGCATGTACCCAAATAGTTAAATAGCCTCACTTCTTAAGCACTCATTCTTTCTGTTTCCTCAAATTCTTTTTCAGCTTCCATCTTAAGGCACATTATGAGACAGTGTTTTTATTCTACTTTCGACACTATTTCTTCTCTTTAAATTGTATTGTAAGCTAATAAAAAAATTAAACGACATTGTGAGTAATGCAATTTAAAGAAATATGTAGAAATTATTTTTAAAAATCCAGTTAGAGCAAGAAAAAACCTGCCCAATGTAAAATGTTAAGACACGTCCCCTATGACAGGATAGCGCTATATGGTTCGGGTTTGTGGAGATAGAAACCTTGAAGATAGTCTACGCCCAACTCTTTAAGCTTTTTTACCTTCTCTTCTGAATCCACAAACTCGGCAATGGTTTTTATATCCATATCTTTACACATATTAACAAGTGATTTTACAAAGACAATCTGTTTGTCGTTTGTTAATATTTCAGATACGAGCGTGCCGTCTATCTTTACATAATCCGGATTCATATTGAAGATATAGCTGTAGTTTGCATAGCCACTACCAAAATCGTCTATTGCAATTTTAACACCGAGTTTTTTGGCTTCCAATATAAACCCTTTTACTTCTTTAAAATTTTCTATAACTTCTTCTTCTGTTATCTCAAGCGTTATCCTTTTTGCCATTTCCGGTTTTTGAATGAGAATTGTCTTTAAAAATTTTGTCGTATTTGGGTTTATTATATCAAGTGCGCTTAGGTTAAAACTTATATTGACACTCTTTCTTTCGATGATATCGACGCACTTTAAAAACATTATCTTTGTAGCTTCAGAATAGAGATATGTGCTTTTGAGTATATCTAAGAAATCCTTTGGTATCATTGTTTTGTCTTCAAGGTTTATTCTCATTAATGCTTCATACTTTTC
>JAMOPP010000004.1 GCA_027064405.1 Desulfurellales bacterium | reverse complement strand
GGTCAAAAAAATATTATACAGAACTTGTCTCTTGCGATAGAGGCTGCAAAAAAACGAAAAGAGGCGATAGAACATTGTATTTTATACGGTCCTCCGGGGCTTGGAAAGACTACTCTTGCAAATATTATAGCAAAAGAGATGGGCGCAAATATTACCCTAACAAGTGGGCCTGCAATTGAAAAAGTTGGCGATATAGCAGCTATTTTGACAAACTTGGGCGATAAGGATGTTCTTTTTATTGATGAAATACATAGACTTAACCGCTCTGTAGAAGAAACCCTCTATTCTGCTTTGGAGGATTTTAAGCTTGATGTTATTGTAGGTCAGGGACCTGGGGCAAGAACAATAAGACTTGATTTGCCTCAATTTACTCTTGTCGGCGCAACAACAAGAATGGGGCTTTTGACATCTCCTTTAAGAGACAGATTCGGTATAGTGCTTAGACTTGATTTTTATACAACGGAAGAGTTAAGTCGTATAATAAAACGATCGTCAAACCTTCTTAATATCAGGATAAATGACGAAAGTTCAAAGCTTATAGCTGAAAGGTCAAGGGGAACTCCAAGAATAGCCAATAAACTTTTAAGAAGGGTTAGGGATTTGGCGCAAATTAACAATAAAGATATCATAGATTGCGATATTGCAGAGAAGGCATTGAAGATGCTCGATATCGACGAGAACGGACTTGATTACATAGACAAGAAATATATGGAAGCTGTTATAGATAAATTTGGAGGCGGGCCTGTAGGACTTGACACTATTGCCGCAAGCCTTGGAGAAGACAAAAATACCATTGAGGATATGATTGAGCCCTATCTTCTGCAAATAGGATACATACAAAGAACGCCAAGGGGCAGAATCGCTACGAATCTTGCATTTAAGCAGAGTAAGCTAAAGGCAAATATGTTGTTATAAACGGAGTATGCTAAAATATCTTTATGGGAAATGATTTATTTTCTTAGTTATTTTTAAGATATATATTATGACTTTGTATATTGAAAAATATAGGTATTTGTTTTATATTAGATAGCATTATATATTTTTGAGACACTTGGAAATGTATAGTAAATATGTAAGTTTTTTTTGAGGGGATAATGTATGCAAAGTTTTGATGTATTTGATTTATTGATTAACTCGACCATATTTGGTGTTTTTATATATCAGGGCAAAGACGGTAAAATAGTATTTGTAAACGATTATCTTGCAGATATGCTCGGATATAAAAAAGATGAAATAATAGGACAAAATCTTTTAAAAATATATGATGATGATAAAACCGTTCTTCAAAAATTGATTGAAGATCGTATTACAGGGAAAATTAAATCAAGGGAAAAGGTAAATATACGACTAATTGCAAAAAACGGTTCTGTTTTTCCTGCCGAAGAATTTGCCTACACTGTAGAGCATGGCGGAAAATCGTCAGGACTTGTTGCTATCGTTGACAAAACAAAAGAGGAGTCGTTTAAAAAACTTTTTCTTGCTTTAAGCCTTGTAAATCGGCTCGTTGCAAGAAGTAACAATGAAGAAGAGCTGTTATCTTCAATATGCAATCTGCTTGTTGAAACAGTTGGATATCACGACGCAACCATAGGATACATAGATGAGACTACAAAATTGTTCAACCCAAAGTATATTAAATCTAAGTCAAGAGAATTTGAATCGGCGATTAGAGATACAAAAATAGGTGTTGATCCTGATACTGACTATGGAACAGGAACGGTATCAAAGGCTTATAGAAGCGGTCAAATAACTCTTATTGCAGATATGGGAAACAAAGAAGAAATGAAGTATTGGAAGAAAGAGTCCGATAGATTTGGTCTCTATACCTCGTATTCAATACCTATTTTTAAGAATAATAAAATTAAATATATTCTTCTTATGCATGATACGATAAAGAACTCTTTTAATGTTGATCAACTGAAATTACTTGAAGAATTTCAACTTAATATATCATCTGCCTTAAGCAATATTGAGAGTAGAGAAAATTCGACAGTTTTAAGTAAAGCAAGAGAATTAAGTCACGAGTGGGTGGTTATTACGGATGATGTCGGCACAATAAGATATGTGAATAAAGCTGTGTTAAACATATCAGGTTATTCTAAAGATGAACTTATGGGTCAAAATATGAGAATATTTCAATCCGGATATCATACGGAGGAATTTTATAGAACTTTATGGCATAATATTTATAAAGCAAGACAGTATTCCTGCAGATTTGTTGATAAAGCAAAAGATGGCAGATTGTTTTATCTTGACACTATTATTGTTCCGATAACTACTAACGGTAAAGTGAAGCGTATTGTGAACCTTTCAAGAGATGTTACAGATATCGTAAATCAGCAGAAGCAGACAGAGACATATTCAAGGTTGTATAATACACTTTACCATATAAGCAATTTATTTATGAATAGTAAAAATGAAGAAGAATTTTTGCATAATTTAACGGATATATTCATAAAATATTTTGAAGTGGATATTGCATTTATCGCAAAGCAGTCAAAAGATAATCATTTTTCTATTATATATCAATCGGTAAAAAATAAAAAATATCAAGATTTTATGGAAAAACTTAAAGATACAGTTTCGAAATCCCCCAAAGAAACATATATAAAACATATTCCTTTTGCTAAAGCTTTTAAAAATAAGAAGGTTTATTTAATTAATGATATCCCTGCTCGTGGTTTTTTTGCTCTTAAGGCATTGGGTAGAGAATACGGTATTAATTCCTGTTGTGCCTTACCTATTATTTTTAAAAACAAAAGTATAGGTAGCATAGCCCTTTTGTCTAAGCAGAAAGATGCTTTCGATACATCAACCTATAAACTTTTAAATATTATATCATCTAATATTGAGTTTATTTTAAGTAGGTTTGAGCAGGATAAATTTACTCGAATGATTATGACAGCCGTCAATGCAGGGTTTGGATTTGTTGTGATAGTTGATAGTAATTTCAAAATAGTGTATGCAAACGATGTCACTTTCGATACCTTTGGATATACAAAAGAGGAGCTTATCGGGAAACATCATTCGATTCTATCAAGCAGAAATCATACAAAAGAATTTGTTAGGGATTTTTATAAAAAGATAGAAAGCGGAGATGTATTCTCCGGTATGATGACATATAAGGATAAGCAGGGCAGGTTTATCTACTCATACAGCACAATAGTTCCGTTTAAGATAGATAACAAAATTGAATATTATGTAGCTGTGGGAAAGGATATAACCCGTGAGAAGAATTTGCAGAGACGGATACAGGATTTTGTATATTATGACCAATTGACTAAATTGGGGAATCTGAGTTCGTTTAAGGAATCCATAGATAGATTTATAGAGATAGCGTCTTATGAAAAGCAGAAAGGTGCTGTAATTGTTATTAATCCTGTTGATTTTAAAAGCATAAATCAGGCTTTTGGTTTTGAGACGGGCGATATGGTACTTAAGCAGATATCAGAGAGACTTAGGAATTTTTTACGCAGTTATGATGTAATTGCAAGGCTTGAATCTGACCGATTTGGTATTTTGCTAAAGGATGTAAAAAGGGAAGAGGATACTCTTGTCATTGTTGCGAACCTTTTAGACAAGCTAAAATATCCGTATAATGTAAATAATAATGAAATACCCCTATCATTTAATGCGGGCTTAAGTTTATATCCGAAGGATGCACACAATGAGCGGGAACTTCTCGATAAGGCGCGTATAGCTCTGGTTGATGCAAAGTTAAGGGGCAATGATTCTATCGGTTTTTTTAAGTCTGATTTGGACAAAAAGGTGGCAAAAAAATTAAAACTTAAATCAGATCTTGAAGTGGCTTTTAAAAAGAAAGAATTTTTACTCTATTATCAGCCCTATGTGGATAAAGATTTGAATATTGTAGGAGCCGAAGCCCTTTTACGCTGGAAGAAGGGCGATAAAATCATACCTCCGTCTGAATTTATAGATTTTTTGGAAAAGATGGAATTAATTGTTGATGTTGAGAATTTTGTGCTTGAGAGTGCTATAAAAGAATTTAAGCGGATAGAGGAAATAAAACCTATAAAAATATCAATAAATTTTTCCTATAAAAGTTTCAAAAATCCTGATATTGTAAAGAATATTGAATCAAAATTGTCTTATTGCGGATTATCGAAAGATTTTTTAAATATAGAGATTATAGAAAGAAGTTTTATGGAAGATTTGGAAAATACACAAAAATTGATAAGGGAAATACAGCGTCATAAAGTTACCTTTTCCATAGATGATTTTGGAACAGGGTATTCTTCGCTTTCATATCTTGCCCAGCTTTCTGCAGACTATCTCAAAATTGACATATCTTTTGTAAGAAAGATGATGCAGGATGAACATACCAAAGATGTTGTGGAGTCTATTATTTTTCTTGCAAAAAAACTTAATATGAAAGTGATAGCGGAGGGCGTTGAGACAAAAGAACAGTTTGAATTGTTAAAAAATATGAATTGTGACTATTTTCAAGGGTATCTGTTTTATAAGCCTATACCCGAGGATGAATTAAGTAGCGTGTTGAGGGTATGATGAATTTGCGTATGATAGATTATGAAAATCCTGTAGAGATTGCGGACGATATTTTTTGGGTAGGATATAAAATTGAAGGAGACTCTTTTCAATGCCACACATATCTGATTAAAAATGGAAAAGAT
>JAMOPP010000003.1 GCA_027064405.1 Desulfurellales bacterium | reverse complement strand
ATCTTCAACATATAGAACCCTTATGTTTATCGATTTTTTAATCTTGATTATTTTATCCAAAAGTTCTCTATTCATTGTGTCAAAAATATACTAATTACAACTATTTGTCAACAAAAGTTTCATACGCAATAAAGAACAACCGAAGTGAAAGGGGAAGAATTATATTCCGACTACATATCTTTTTTTAAGGACAGAACAGATGAATATATCAGGTGAAATTATAAAATCCTAAATAGCCATATCTTTACATTAGCCAATCTTCCACCTTTAGAGGTGCCACCTCGAAAGGTGGAAGATTTTAAGGTGGAAACTTTTTTTCATCCGTTGGATACGCTCCGCCTATTAAATTTACAAAAAAGAGATGAGCATCTATGGTTTATAAAAAAGAGAAGAAGGATTTATAAAAAATTGTCCTGACAAAAGGGCGAATACAATCTCTCCTTATCCCTTGAAGTAGGTTTTCAACGGCTTTCTCAAAATTAAAATTCAAAGAGCTTTACCAGTTTTCTCCAAGTATTTCAAAATAAGCTTGCGGATGATTGCATGCCGGACATATTTTTGGTGCGCTCTTTGCTTCAATGATAAAACCGCAGTTTAAGCATCTCCAAATTACAGCTTCATCTTTCTCAAATACCTTATTTTCTTCTATATTTTTGGCGAAGTCGGAAAATCTCTTCTCGTGCTGCTTTTCGGCAACGGCGATTGATTCAAAAACATCTGCAATTGCATCAAATCCTTCTTCTTTTGCCTCTTTTGCAAATGAGGGATACATATCGCTATGTTCATAATGCTCCCCTGCCGCTGAATTTTTTAGATTTTCGAGCGTATTTCCTATACTACCTGCAGGGAAACTTGCCGATATTTCAACCTCTCCGCCCTCTAAAAATTTGAAAAGCCTTTTTGCATGCTCTTTTTCCTGATTTGCCGTTTCTTCAAAAGCCCTGCTTATCTGTTCATAACCCTCTTTTTTTGCCACAGAAGCAAAATAGCTGTATCTGTTTCTTGCCTGAGATTCACCTGCAAAAGCTGTGAGTAAATTTCTTTCTGTCTTCGTTCCTTTTAAACTCATTTTAAAAACCTCCTTCTTTATCAGGTTATTTAGTTATAACATATTTTTATCTTTTGTCAAAACAGCAAAAATCTTTTATTCTGCTTGAATTTTAAGATATTATATGTTATTTTTCCCAAGTATGGAAAAAGTTTTAATAAAAGGTAAAAATTTTCTCGGTTTTGAAATTGATATCAATGAAAATGATATTAAAAGTATAACAAAAGAGCTTCAAATTGTGCTTGCAAGTAGCTCTCACCTTATAAAAAATACAATAGTTACACTTAAATTAAACAGCAAAAACCAGCTATTTGCAAAAGATATAATAAATTTTCTAAAGGAAAGAGGAATAAGCATAAATGCTGTTGTAATCAACGATAAGAATAGCATAAATCAGGAAGATATCCCGCCGGTTATAGAGCTAAAAAATACACACACGGTTACATCAAAAGAGGAGCATACCGCAACATACAAAGGCAACTTACGAAACGGACAAAGTGTAAAGGCGAATGGGGATCTTGTGATTGTAGGAAATGTCAACTCAAATTCATACATTTATGCAACGGGCAATATCTTTGTTCTCGGCGACTTGTATGGAATACCTCATGCAGGATATGGTGGCGACGAACATAGCGTTGTTTTTGCATTTTCTCTTCATTCACCTCAAATCAGAATAGGAGATTTTATAACTCGTTCTCCAGAGGAGGAAGCAAACACCTCAGTAAAAAATAGCAAAATGAATGAACCTGAAGTTGCCTATATAGACAATAACAACATAGTCATAAACAGTTATCGGGAATGGATAAAACTAAAAGAATAATGGAGTAGATATGGCAGGAAAAGTTTTAACTATCACATCAGGAAAGGGCGGAGTAGGTAAATCTACAAGTTCCGCAAATATATCGCTTGGGCTTGCTTTAAGGGGTAAAAAAGTCGTTACGATTGACCTCGATATAGGTTTAAGAAATCTTGATATGATACTTGGATTAGAGAATAGGATTGTTTATGATGTTGTAAATATAGTAGAAAAGGTATGTAAATTAAATCAAGCAATGATAAAGGACAAGAGAACGGATAATTTATACTTAATAGCCGCAGCGCAGACAAGGGATAAATCGGCTGTAACCGCCGAACAGATAGTAGAATTAACTGAAGAACTTAAAAAGGATTTTGACTATATAATACTCGATTCTCCTGCAGGCATTGAGGGAGGATTTAAAAATGCTATGATGCCGGCTGACGAAGTCATAATAATTACTACACCTGAAATTTCAGCTGTTAGAGATGCAGATAGGGTTATAGGTATTTTGGAATCAAACAATAAAACCGAGATGAGTTTGATAATAAATAGAATTAACCCTGAACTTGTAAAAAAGGGTGATATGATGAGCAAAGACGATGTGCTTCAGGTGTTAAATATACCACTTATCGGAGTTGTACCTGAAGATAAAAATATAGTAAGCTACACAAACACCGGCGAGCCTTCCATACTTCATAGTCAATCGGAATCAGGATTGGCTTATAAAAACATAATACAAAGAATTATGGGTGAAAATGTGCCTTTTATGGAGATTAACGAGAAAAAAACAGGTATTTTAACAAGCATAATAAACTTTTTTAAGGAATAGGTGGTATGTTATTTAACTGGTTTAGAAAAAATAAAAAAACAAGCGCAAATATGGCAAAAGAGAGACTTCAGATAATACTTGCCCACGAAAGAGCTGAAAATAAAGCACCATTTTTGGATGACTTACGACAAGACATAATAAAAGTGATAGCAAAGTATGTTGATATTGACCCTTCATCAATCAATGTAAATCTTCAGAAAGATTCATCTATTGAGGTTTTGGAAATAAATATACCAATAAAATGATTTATATAAATTTTACTCATTCCCTTTTAAGTCAATCTTCTCTTCAATAAGCAAAACCGGTATGCCATCTTTTACGGGATATTTTACTTGGCACTTTTCGCATATTAAAAACATACCATCCTTACTTTCTTTAAGGTCTCCTTTACATATAGGGCAAGCTATTAAATCAAGTAGCTCTTTACTCAGACTCATCTGTGCCTCCAATTTTTATATCAGATAATATTTTGTTAATCATATCCCGATTATACACATCTTCCTGTTTGATTTTAATTAATTTTATATCAGCAGAATTTAAAATAGGTTCTATAACCGCAAGAGAATTTATTTTTGCCTTATTATCGTTGTTAATAATAAAAACCGTCGCAACAGGATGAAGATGACGCCTTGTAACTATAAGAAAATCGGTGAATTTGCCACTTATGTGTAAATAGGCGTTTCTATCATTTTTTGGCGACCATATAAAGTCGGTCAATCTAATTTTCGGGAAAATTTTAACATTCAATTTACTTTTATATATAGAATCGCATAAATTATTGTAAGCTATTTTTTCGGTACTTGAGAGAAGGTAATCCTTCTTCTTATAGTGAAAATCATAATCTTTAACCTTGCATTCTTTGTTCTTTATTGCAAAAAAAGCCACTACAAGAACCAAAACCAATGATACTAAAACAATGAGCCACATAAAAAATCCCCTCTTAATATAAAATTAGCACCTGTCACTCTTTACTTTTTCGGCATCTCTTTATCCTCAAGTTCAAGTTCCTTAATAAGCCGGCGTATAGTCCATTTTTCAGATATAGGTGTTAAAGCAGCCCACAAATTTTTTCTTAGAGATAACGCTTTTACCCGTTCCATAAAATTAACCAAATCCTTCTCCTTGAATCCACTAAAAATGATTACTCTTTTTAAAGAGGAATCATTTCCGTAACCGCACCTATCATCTTTGTCGAACATATCTTTAAGCAGAGTGTCCATATGCTCATCCTGCACAAAAATTACTTTTAAGCTGTTGAATTTCTCCACTATCGCAATTAGAGCATCCTGTTCGTTTTTACTAAAACCGCTGACAAGCAGTCCGTATTTACCGTAGAGCCTCTTCTCGCTTTCCGTTATTTTTTTAAAACCCGAATTTTCCAACTTCCACCCCCTCGTAGCAATAATATATATTATAGTCCTCCTAATCTCAATACTTTTAAGACTAATATGGATTTTTAAGAAATTTTACTCAAAGATAAATCGTTAAAACTTTATGCTTGAGGCAGAAGAAAAAAACCTTGTTGAGAAAATATTTACTGCTATTGCATTCTTAACAAGCAGTTGTCCATAACATAAAAAGGGTGCTTTCTATCTCAGAAAGCACCCCTGCGCCACAGATAAAAACAGATACTATTTTTTATAAAAAACCACTTCTGAATTTTCCAAGTCAGCTATAATTTTATCATTTTTTACAAATTTACCGGATAAAATTTCTTTAGCGAGCCTATTTTCAACATAATTCTGTATATATCTTTTTAACGGACGCGCTCCATAGACAGGATCAAATCCCTCAAGCGCAATTTTTTCAAGCAGGCTATCGCTGAACTCTATGTGGTATCCCCTCTCCTTTAATTTTAGCTGTGTCGCATTCAGCATAAGTTTTACTATGTTCTTAATTTCATTTTTACCAAGAGGATTAAATACTATTATTTCATCAACTCTGTTTAAAAATTCCGGTTTAAATAGACGCTTTAACTCTTGATTAACGCTTGATACAGCCTTATCAAACTCTATTTCATACTCTTTTGTTCCTATTTCACCCTTAATTCTCGTTAAATATTCACTACCAACATTTGATGTCATAATTATTATTGTATTTCTAAAATCAACAGTCACACCTTTAGAATCAGTCAATCTGCCGTCGTCAAGAACCTGAAGTAGAATATTAAAAACATCAGGGTGAGCCTTCTCTATCTCATCAAGTAAAATAACAGAATAAGGTCTCCTTCTTACAGCTTCAGTCAGCTGACCACCCTCATCATATCCTACATATCCTGGAGGAGCTCCTATCAATCTTGATACTGAGAACTTCTCCATATATTCGCTCATATCTATTCTTACAATTGCCTTTTCGGTATCGAAAAGATACTCAGCAAGCGCTTTCGAAAGCTCGGTCTTGCCAACCCCTGTTGGTCCTAAAAAGATAAAAGACGCAATAGGTCTATTCTCATCTGACAATCCAGCCCTTGAACGCAATATTGCATCACTCACGGCTTTGGTTGCCCTGTCTTGACCTACAACTCTCTTTTTAAGTATATTTTCTATATTAAGAAGCTTCTCTTTTTCGCTTTCCAACATCTTGGAAACAGGAATACCCGTCCACTTTGAAACAACCGCTGCAATTTCTTCCTCTGTTACCTCTTCTTTTAACATTTTGTTTTCTATTGAATTTAACTTTTTATTTTTTTCTTCAAGTTCCTGTTTTAACTTTGGCATTACACCATATTTTAATTCTCCCGCCTTTTCAAAATCACCGTTTCTTTCGGCATACTCTATGTCGGTTTTTGTTTTATCTATTTTCCCCTTAATTGTGTGTATCTCGTTTATTAAAGATTTTTCATACTGCCACTTTGCCTTAACCTCATTAAGCTTTTCTTCTAAGTCGGATAACTCTTTGTTTATACTTTCCAAACGATTTTTAGAGTCTTCGTCATTTTCCTTTTTTAAAGCCTGTTTTTCTATTTCAAGCTGAGCAATTTTTCTCTGCAAAGTATCCACCGGCTCTATGTCACTTTCCAACTGAGTTTTAAGAACAGCTGCCGCCTCATCAAGTAAGTCGATGGCTTTATCGGGCAAGAATCTATCCGTAATATACCTATTACTTAAAACAGCGGCAGATACAATCGCAGAATCTTTAATTCTAACGCCGTGATAAATTTCATATTTTTCTTTTAATCCTCTTAAAATTGATATGCTATCTTCAACACTCGGCTCTTTAACAAAAACGGGCTGAAATCTCCTTTGTAGCGCAGCATCTTTTTCTATATACTTTCTGTACTCCTTCAATGTAGTTGCACCTATACACTTCAACTCACCCCTTGCAAGCATCGGTTTAAGCATATTTGATGCATCCATAGAGCCTTCAGCCGCTCCTGCTCCAACCATAGTATGTAATTCATCGATGAAAAGTATTATACGACCTTCGGCATTTTTTACTTCATTTAAAACAGCCTTAAGTCTCTCTTCAAATTCTCCCCTAAATTTAGCACCTGCTATCAAAGAACTTAAATCAAGGGCTATAATCGTTTTATCTTTCAAGCTCTCCGGCACATCGCGCGCAACTATTCTTGAGGCGATTCCTTCAACTATGGCTGTTTTTCCCACTCCCGGCTCACCTATCAATACGGGATTATTTTTTGTTCTTCTTGATAAAATCTGTATAGCTCTTCTTATTTCCTCATCTCTACCTATCACAGGGTCAAGTTTTCCGCTTCTTGCAAGTGCCGTCATATCTTGACCGTATTTTTTTAAAGCCTCATACTTCTCTTCCGGATTCTGATCCGTTACGCGGGCAGAACCTCTAACCTCAACAAGAGACTTCATTAAATCATCTTTTTTAATATTAAACCGGCTAAAAACTTCGGCTGCGTCGCATTTTTCAGACATAGCCACAAGAAAATGCTCTACACTTATATACTCATCATCCATAGACTTCATCTGTTCTTCAGCCCGTTTAAACACATCATCCAACTCTTTTGTTATATAAAACTGCGTCGATGTAGAAGCCGCAACTTCAACCTTGGGAATCTTGTTTATTAAGCTCTCTATTTCTGCATTAATACCCGCTATATCCACGCCAAGTTTCTTGAATATAGACACCGCAACACCGTCTTTGTCAGACACTATTGCCTTCAAAAGATGAAGGGAACTTATCTCCTGATTTTTGTAAGACTCCGCTATGCTTTTAGCACTTTGCAAAGACTCCTGCGATTTAATTGTTAATTTATTGATATCCATTATATACCTCCTTGTGTGATAACACTACCTTAAGGGCAGTTAACTACCCTTAAGATACTGCTGTCACAGATTATTTACTCTCTTTTTCTATCTTAATTGCCTTAGGCTTGGACTCCTGTTTCTTAGGTAAAGACAATTTCAAGACACCGTCTTTATATTTTGCCTTAATGCTATCCTTGTCAACATTCTCCGGTAACAAGAAGCTTCTTGAGAAGGAACCGTAGCCTCTTTCCATTCTAAAGTAATTCTGCTTCTCCTCTTTCTTTTCAAACTTTCTCTCTCCCGAGATGTAAAGAGTGTTATTTTCAAGATTTACTTTTAAGTCATCCTCTTTCATTCCCGGAGCTTCAACCTCTATCTCTATGCTGTCCTTTGTTTCATAAACATCTACCGCAGGAATCCAATCCCCCTGATTATCCTTTGAAGTTCCTGCAGGAACAATATCCTCAAACACTCTGTTAAGCCTATCTTGTATTGTAGCCAAATCCTTAAAGGGTTCCAATCTACTCAACATAACGCACCTCCTTGAAATTTTTAACTTCAAACACCAATATAATCCTAATAATCATATTGTCAAGTCTTGGTATAAATTTTTTTATTTTTTATTTTTTACCGTTAATACAGCAAATTTCTATATTTATATACTTGACAATATTGCTATAAGGTTTATTATTGACTGTGAAAAATTAAAGTAGAGGTGAATTATGAGAGATCCTTATGAGATATTGGGCATTAGTAAAAACAGCTCTGAAGAAGATATAAAAAAAGCATACAGAAGGTTGGCGCGAAAATATCATCCTGATTTAAATCCGAATAACAAGGAAGCGGAGAAAAAATTTAAGGAAATTAGCGATGCCTATGCAATTCTTTCCAACAAAGAAAAAAGGGCACAATACGACCAATTCGGATTTTCCGGATTCAATCAAGAACAAGGTCAATACGATTTCAGACAAAATTTCGGTGGTGGTGCGTCATTTGAGGATTTCGATATAGGTGATATATTTAATTTTTTCGGCTCTAACCAAAGAAGTGGTTTTAGAAGAAGCTACGAGCAGCCCAGAGGTGCTGACATATACTATAATATGAATTTAAATTTTAAAGATGCCGTAAAAGGAACTGTTGTAAATTTAAGTATAAATAACGAAAAAATAAAAGTAAAGATTCCGCCGGGCATAAAAAACGGTGCAAAATTAAAAGTAAAACAAAAAGGTCAACAGGGTGCCGGTGGACGCGGTGATTTATATATAGTTGTAAACGTTGAACAGGATAAAAACTTCGAAATAAGGGACGGTAGGTTATATACAAACTTTGAAATCCCGCTTGTTACTGCACTTCTTGGTGGCTCTGCAAAAGTAAAAACACTCGATGGTGACATAACAATTAAAATACCAAAGGGAACTCAGTGCGGACAAATTTTCAAGATTAAAGAAAAAGGTATAGGAAACGACCCTTTGTATGCAAAAGTTTCCGTAAGAATTCCCAAAAAAATAAAAAACGAAGAAAAAATTAAAGAATTGTTAGAGGTATAAATTATGAGTGATAAAAAATTTTACACAATAGGCGTTGTTGCAGAACTATTAAATATTCATCCTCACACTTTACGAGAATATGAAAGGGAGGGTTTGATTCTCCCGAAAAGAACAGTCGGCAATATAAGACTTTACTCTGACGATGACATCAACGATATAAAATTCATAAGACAAATGACTCAGGAACTCGGTGTAAATTTGGCTGGTGTTGATATAATTATGAGAATGAAGAAACAGGTTGAGGAACTTCACACAATAATAGAAAATATGGAAACTGCCATAAGAAAGAAAATAGAAGAGGAGTCGTCAAAAAAAGACGCCTTGGTTGTAAGAGAAAATAGCCATATAGTAGAAATAAAGATAGAAAAAGAATAAAAATATGTTTTTAAATAGTGACAAAGTTAAGGACTTTTTAATCATCAAACGGTAAAAAATATAATCTGCTACCTTTTTCCACATCTCCCTTTGACTCGTCAATTTCAAGTAGCCCGTCAGCCTTTGCAACCGAATAGTAGTTATCCGTTTTTTGACTGCCCGCACTCTTGCAGTGGAATTCGTTGTCTTCGTAGCTTAAAAAAACCCTGTTAAAATAATCTTTACCCTTCTTAGAGTGCATATTTTCTGCAAGTTTGCATAGATACATACTGTTCTTATAGCCGGATAAACCGGACATTTTTTGAATTAAAACCTTTAAGTATACATAAGCTGTCGTGTACAGCGCTGCAGGCCACCCTGGAAGTGCAAAAATCAATTTATCATCTATCTTGCCAAACGCCGCAGGTTTACCGGGCTTTATAGTTGTCTGAAGAAATAGGATTTCGGCTTCCATCTCATTTAAAATCTCTTTAGTGTAATCCCTGCTTCCTTTACTCACTCCACCTGTTGTTAGGACTATATCGCATCTTTTGACAGCGTAGGATAATTTTTCTTTGATTTCTTCTTTTTTATCTTCTATATGACCGAAGTATATCGGCTGTGCACCCCACTTCTTTAGCAACTCTTTCAATATAAAATAGTTTGCATTATAAACCTTATTTTTTGGAATCTCATCTCCGGGGAATACAACCTCGTCACCCGTTGTAATAAAACCTACAATAGGCTTTTGATACACCTTTGCCCTTACTATTCCGCAATATGCCAAAAGAGCCGCTTTTCTTATGCTTATCCTCTCCCCTTTCTTAACAAGAATATCCCCTATTTTAACTTCGGTTGCCTTGTATGTAAAATTTCTATTCTTTTCCAAATCAATATCCAAATAAAGTTGTCCGTTTTCCGATTTTGTGTGCTCAATCTCGACAATGCTGTCTGCTGCATCGGGTATGGGAAAACCTGTATTAATTCTTATGCAGCACCCTTTTGTAAAATCATCTATATTATCAACAATTCTAAACTGCTTTTTATTATTTCCAAAAATAACTGCATATCCGTCCATTGCACTTCTGTTAAAAGACGGGAATTCAACATTAGATTTCACATCTTCAAAGCTTATTCTATTGACAATTTCATCAATATAAACCTCTTCCGATATATTTTTTATTTTTGTATTTTGTAAGATTACTCTTAGCGCATCTTCAACTTTAATCATTTTAAGCCTTCCCAAAAGGACATATCGGATATGTGCAAACCTTACAGAAATGGCAAAGGCCACCCTCGGCATATTCAGCTATATCCCTTTTTGTAATTTTATCTTTTGATAGAATTCTCGGTATAAAAATATCGAAAGCACTTGCTTTGTAGTACAATGCCCCTGCAGGCACAACGCATACGGTAATGTCGCCTAAGTATCCTATTGTAAAATTATTTGCCGGCTGTATCGGGTTTCCTTCTCTGATAAATTTTACACCTGCTTTTTTGAGTGCATACTTTGTTACATCATCAGGGTCTACACTTGAGCCGCCTGTTACCACAACAAGCTGTTCATCTGTAAATTTTTCAAAAACATTTTGTATAACGGCAATATTATCCGGCACTATTTCACTTTTTTTTATATCTACGCCAAATGCAGACAGTTTTAAACGGATTTTGTCTTCAAATCTATCCTTAATAAGACCCTGATAAACTTCATTTCCGGTAATAATTAAATTTGCGCTCTTAATTTTAAATGCCTTCACGCTGATTATGGGTTCGCTGACTATTTTTTTAGCCCTTTCCAAAACTCTTCTTTTTGAATACAGAGGTATTGTCCTAAAAGCAGCTACAACCTTATCTTTTTTAACGGGGAAATTATTGTGTATGGTCGGGAAGGATGTTTCTTCTATGCA
This sequence comes from Desulfurellales bacterium, assembly GCA_027064405.1. Lineage (GTDB taxonomy): Bacteria > Campylobacterota_A > Desulfurellia > Desulfurellales > Hippeaceae > JAMOPP01. The sequence continues at coordinate 12,452 of JAMOPP010000003.1, read as the reverse complement.
GTTTAAGCGAACAAGTCTCTTTTTATCAACCTTAAACAAGCCGTCAATATCCGATCTAAACATAATTTTACCTTCGCTCGGCTCATTTGAAAAACTGATATTTTCTCCGGCAAGAAGAGGCGATAAAGACATTGCAAAATCGTCCTCGTGTATTTCGTCTTTTGAAGGAGTAATTTTATAGATGTAATTTTTGCCAATTTTTTTCAGCTCTTCTATGTCTTCTTTACGAATTATGTGCCCTTTTTTAAAAAAAGCACCCTTGAATTTACCATCTATGTCTATTTTTGTTAAATCGTGCTCTAATTGCTCTCCAACTGCTTTTTCAATTGGTATTTTTATCTTTTTCATCTACAAAATTTGACTTAAAAATTGTTTTAATCTTTCGCTTTTTGCACCACTAAACACAGTCTTAGGTGTGCCTGCTTCCACTATTCTTCCTTCATCCATATATATTACTCTATCCGCAACTTCCTTCGCAAAACCCATTTCATGGGTAACAACAACCATCGTCATACCCTCCTTTGCAAGAGATTTCATAATATCAAGCACCCCTCCCACCATTTCAGGATCAAGTGCGCTTGTCGCTTCATCAAAAAGCATAATTTTAGGTTTCATTGCAAGAGAACGGGCTATAGCAACCCTCTGTTGCTGTCCGCCGGAAAGCTGTCCGGGGTACATATCGGCTTTATCATCTATACCGACTCTCCTTAAAAGCTCCATAGCAATTTCCACAGATTCCTTTCGGTCTCTTTTTTTTACAATTGTTTGAGCAAGCACAACATTATTTAACACGCTAAGATGAGGAAAAAGGTTAAAATGCTGAAAAACCATTCCAATCTCTGACCTTAAAGATGTAATTTTTATCTTTGGATTTGTAATTTCCATATTATCAATTGTAATTTTGCCTGAATCTATCTTTTCAAGTCTGTTAAGCGTTCTTAAAAATGTACTTTTACCGCTTCCTGATGCCCCTATTATAACAACAACCTCTCCTTTTGAAACGGTCAACGACACATCCTTGAGCGCTTCCACTCCGCCAGGATATGTTTTATAAACATTTTCGGCTTTTATTATAGTATTAGTCACTTTTAGCCATTTTCCTTTCTATGATTTGGGTTAAAAAAGATAAAGAATATGTAAGCACAAGGTACATAAACGCCACTGTAAACCATACCTCGAACGGGCTAAATGTTGAGGTTATAATTTCCCTTCCCGCTTTTGTCAAATCTGTTATGGATATTACGGAAACAAGGGATGAATCTTTAATAAGAGAAATAAACTGTCCGGCCATAGCCGGCATTGTTCTTTTTATAGCCTGCGGCATTATTATGTGTCTCATAATTTGGTAGTAATTCATCCCAAGAGATAAAGCGGCCTCCCTTTGACCCTTGTGTATTGACTGAATACCCGCTCTTATGATTTCTGCAATGTAGGCACCTTCAAAGACGGAAAGTGCCCCAACCCCTGAAACAAGCCTGTCAAGATGGAAGACAGTCCCTATAAAAAAGTAAAAGATGAATAATTGAACAAGCAACGGCGTTCCCCTGACAAGTTCAATGTATGTCAACGCCAAATTTTTAAGCAGAGGATTCGACGATATCCTCATTAATCCCGTAATTAACCCTAAAAACATAGCAACAACCATTGCCATAATTGATATTTTTAAGGTCATATAAAGACCTACAAGTAGAGGACCGCTTCTGTAGTGCGTATTGTATCCCAATTCATCATCTTTATCTACAACTTGTCCTTTTTCTACTTCAGGATGTTCAACTTTTAATGCTTCAATCTTGCCTTTTACGCTTTTTATATATAGAGTTTTATTTTTATAGTTTTCGACAATACCCGATACGGGAGAGTCTATGGTATCTTGAGAATTATAAACTATAAAGGATGGTATATTTTTCCATCTCCATATATAATTAACATGCGCACTGGAGAGATATATAAAATATCCTATGCCTATAATTACAAAAACATACAGCAAATTCCATAATAATTTTTTATTTTTCACTTATTTATACCTGTTATTGAAAAATTTAAAAAAGGCGGTTTGTAATTAAGCCGCCTGATAGTGGGATAATCTATTGAACCTGTTTTAGCCATTTGTTGCTTAAAAACCATTTTTTATAAATTTTCTCATAGCTTCCGTCGTGCCTAATCTGTCTTAAAAAATTGTTAAGCCAATTCAAAAAGTCAGGATCACCCTTCTGGATTCCCCAAGCAAGAGGTTCGTAGGTAAAAGGTTTATCCAAAAATACCATCTTCCCTATACCCTTTTGAGCATAGAAAACGGCGCAGTAGGGCTTATCGTAAACAAAAGCATCAGCTTTTCCATTTAAAACCTCCATTGCAGCCTCAGGCTCTGTGTCGTAAGTTTTTAATGTAGCCTTAGGTATATACTTCTTTGTGGCAAATTCAGCTGTGACACCAAGTTTTGTTACAAGTGTGTATTTGGAGTTGTTTAAATCTTTAAAACTTTTTACCTTTCCTTCAAGCCCTTTTCTCATTAAAATTGCCTGACCTACAACAATGTACGGGTCTGCAAAGTTGATTTTTAAGTTTCTTGACTGGGTAATCGTCATACCACTCATAATTATGTCAAATTTATCAGTCAAAAGAGCAGGAATAATTCCATCCCATGCGGTGTTTACAAGTTTTAACTTTACCCCCATTGCTTTCGCCATTTTTTTTGCGATATCAACATCAAAACCGATAATCTGACCTGTTTTGCTTCTCATCTCAAAAGGCATATAACCCGCTTCAAGACCAACTCTCAACTCACCCCTTTGTAGAATCTTATTCAGAGTGGAATTTCTCCACAGATTTCCATCTGCCGAAAAAGATGACGATGCTGCAAGAAATACCAATAGAACCACCAAAGAAATAATTTTCTTCATACAAGAACCCCCTTAAAGTAATTTAATACGATTTACCTTCCGTTAAAATCTCTTTAATTGCCATTTGTGTGGAACATTTGGGACACAACGGAATCTCTTCCTGCGGTGCATAAATTATCTCGGTGTATCCGCACTTCGGACATTCAACCTCAAGTGTTAAAATCACTTTTTTTTCTTTTTTGCCGACATTTTCTTTCTTCATACAATGCACCACCTTTTAATAAACATTTTCCATTATAAACAAAACCGGATTAAATTCAATAAATTTATATTTAATTTTATAGATTTATGACAGAAACTTTACCATACTTACTGCTTGCATTAAATATTTATTTTTTATAATATCTTGGCAACTTATGAGGAGTTTTTAATTTTGTATGAACTTTCATTCTCAAGCTTTAATTAATTTGTCCTGTTTTCATCATAATTTTAAGGTAATATCCGAATATGTAGGTGAAAATGTTTACATAATACCCGTAATAAAAGCCGACGGCTACGGTCACGGCATAGTTAGAATGGCAAGGGAACTTGAAACTTATAAAAATGTGGCATATCTTGGCGTAGCACATATCAAAGAAGGCGTTTTGCTTAGAAAAAACGGTATAAAACAAAAAATTCTTGCTATGAGCTGTATAGATTCATTTGATATGGATATGACGAATGAGTTTGATATTACGCCTGTTGTTCATAATATATATTTATTAAAAAAGGTTTTAGATTATGCAAAAAAAATAGACAAACAGATTAAGATACATCTAAAATTTGACACGGGAATGGCAAGACTTGGAATAAGGAAAGAGGATGTTGAAGAGGCGTTAACTATCTGTAAAAATAATAAGGATTACATAAAGATTGACGGATTAATGTCTCATTTCAGCGACTCTGAAAGCGACAAAGACTGGACAATGGTTCAGTTTGAAAATTTCAAAAATATCATTCGGTATTTTGAAGATTCCGGTTTTGATATAAAGTACAAACATATTGCAAATTCCGCTGCAATTTTGAATTACAAGAAGATGCACTTAAACTGTGTAAGACCCGGCATAATACTTTATGGATGTATGCCTTCGCCATATATGGATAAAAAACTTGACTTAAAACCTGTTTTAGAGATAAAATCGCAGTTAGTTAGCATACATCCTCTGAAAAAAGGTGAAGTAATCAGTTACGGAAGAACATTTACTGCGGATAGAGATATTAAAGTGGGTGTTGTGGCTTTCGGCTACGCAGACGGTCTGTTTAGAAGTTTATCCAACAAGATGGAATGCATCGTTAAAGGAGTAAAATGCAAGAATATAGGAACCATATGTATGGATATGTTTATGTGTGATTTAACGGGAGTTGATGCCGATGTATCAGATGAGGTAATCATAATCGGTAAAGACAAAGAGTCATCAATAACGATAGATGATTTAGCAAAAAAGAGTCAAACCATCAATCATGAAATTTTAACCAATATAGGTAAAAGCATAAGGGTGCAAAGGATTTATTTAAACTAATATGCATTTTTTTAGTTTTGTAGGACGCGAAACCATAGCTTTTTTAAAAGCCGTAGGCGGCATAGTATTTTTGTTTTTTGATTTTATACTTTCTCTTTTTAGCTCCAAACCAAGAATACATAAAACCTTTGAACAAATGTACTACATAGGCGTAAATTCAACGATGATAGTTGCCTTAACCTCGGTTTTTGTAGGAATGGTAGAGGCTTTGCAAATATATCACGGTTTTCATAAATTTGGTGCGGAAAATATGATTGGATACACGGTTGCCGTATCCTTAGGAAGAGAACTTGCCCCTGTTTTAACGGCTTTAATAATGGTGGCAAGAAATGTGTCGGGCATTGCGGCAGAACTTGGAACTATGAAAGTCACTCAACAGGTTGATGCATTAGAGGTTATGGGGGTTGACCCTGTTAATTTTCTTGTGGCGCCGAGGATTATAGCTACCACAATAATGTTGCCATTTCTCGTTGTTATAGCAAATGCAATAGGCAACTTAGGCGGATATTTTGTGGGCATAATGGCATTAAAGCTAAATCCTACGGCTTATATAAACAATATTCAGATATATATTGATACAACCGATTTAACTTACGGGCTTATTAAGGCTGCTGTTTTCGGATTTGTTATGGCTCTGATTGCCTGTTATATGGGTATCAGTACAAAAGGCGGAGCAAAGGGTGTCGGCGATGCCACGACAAAAGCCGTTGTATCAGCGAGCGTATCTGTTTTAGTTTTTGATTACTTTTTAGCGGCATTGATGTTTTAATTATGATAAAAATAGAAAATTTAAGAAAGAGCTTTTATAGTCAGAATGTCTTAAAAGGCGTAAATTTAGATATAGATGATGGTAAAATAACCGTCATTATAGGAAGAAGCGGAAGCGGGAAAAGTGTTTTACTTAAAAATATTATAGGTCTTCTGCAACCTGATGAGGGTAAAATTTTTTATAAAAATACGAATATCGCAAATGTGAGCAAGAAAGAATTGAACAAGATAAGGATGAATTTCGGTGTGCTTTTTCAGGATGCCGCCCTCTTTGATTCTTTAAATGTATTTGACAATGTGGCGTTTCCGGTAGTAGAAAGAAAGCTTTTTAAGCACAAAAAAGAGATTGCCAATGCAGTTGAAAACACCCTGCGTCTTGTGGGGCTTGAGGGAATTGATAAAAAAATGCCTTCTGAACTATCAGGCGGTATGAGAAAAAGAGTGGGGCTTGCAAGGGCAATAATTACAAATCCCGGCATAGTTTTCTTCGACGAACCCACAACGGGACTTGACCCTTTAATGTCTGAATCAATAGCTAATTTAATTAAAAATATGCAAAACAAGTTATCCACGACATGCTTCGTTATTAGTCACGACTTGTCATTAACTTACAGAATTGCGGATAATATAGGTTTACTTGACAACGGGAAGATAGCAGAATTTTCAGATAAAGAAACATTCTTTAAATCCGATAATAAATTGGTTAAAGAATTTTTAAATAGTTACAAAATAGGAGATTGATATGAAAGGTAAATCATTTGAAGTTGTAGTCGGTTTGTTTGTAGTTTTGGTATTTGGCGTCTTTTTATGGTTAGCAACAGAAATGGGCAAGTTCAGTTTTAATAAAAAAGAGGTTTACACCCTATATGCTCCATTTGATAATATTGCAGGCCTGGATGTCAATACAAAGGTAAAGGTTGCCGGAGTCGATATAGGATTTGTTAGAAGGGTTGAGCTAAAAAACGGCAGAGCAGTAGTCATAATAAGCGTCTATAAAAAATATAAAATTCCAAAAGATTCTACAGCTTTAATTAAAAGCAAAAGTCTCCTCGGTGATAAATTCTTGGAGATAAAATTTGGACACTCAAAACAATACCTAAGCAACAACGATTATATAACTCATACAGAATCGTCAACTGATATAGGAACTTTGGTTAAAAATATAAATAAAGTTTCCGGACGCCTTAATGATGTTGTGGCAGACAATAGAGCAACACTCAAACTTGCCATAACTCAGGCAAAAACAGCTATGGAAAAGTTTGACAAATCTATGGCGTTAATACAAGATTTAGTCAAAGAAAACAGAATGAATATTAAGGATGCCGTCGTCAATGCGAGAGAGTCTATGGAAAAGCTTAACAGGACTTTATCTACCGTCTCTCTTATGACGGCAAATGTGAAAAGCGGTAAAGGAACGCTCGGACAACTGATAACAAATCAGGATTTATACGATAGGCTAAACTCATCATCAAAAAGCATAAAAAGCATATCATCCAAGATAGACAACGGTAAAGGAACGCTCGGAAAACTCGTAAATGACGATGCCGTCTACGACAACCTTCACGATACCCTAAAATCTATAAACAGATATCTTCGTAAAACCAACAGAATACTCGTTAATGTAAGCGTGGGTAACGAGTATCAATTCAGACATCAAGACTCCAAGGGTTATATCAATGCAGACATATACACAATGCCGGATAAGTTTTACAGAATAGGCGTGGTAAGTGAAAAAGATTACAAACATTCTAAAGATCCTTCGAGAGATGACAATAATAAGACGAGATTTACCGCACTTATGGGCAAAAGGTATTACGATATCGTCTTAAGGGGCGGAATGATAGAGTCTACTTTTGGCGTAGGTGCGGATTATTATACACTGAATAATAATCTTCAATTCAGCTTAGATGCCTATGACTTCAACCATGATAACGATATAAGGGATTCCAACGCCCAGTTAAAAGCCCGGATTTCTTACAAAATATTAAGACACTTCGATATTTTTGGTGGCGTGAATGAAATATTAAACTCTAAAAGCCGCTCGGCATACGCAGGTGTCGGTATGGAATTTTCAAATGATGATTTGAAGTATATGGTTGGAAAGGTGCCTGTAGGCTCAATCAAATAAGATTTTAAGGCAAGAATTACATATAAATGTGTGAAAATTTAAGATGAAATTTCAAATTGGAAGCTTTAGAAATCATTTTTTGTTACTTCTATTTCATCCTCCGGCTTATGATGAAGGAGTTTCATAGTTTCTTTTTCACTATCCTCACATAGAGGATAATAGTTGCCACTTGATAAAACAAGAATATTGCCGTTTTCATCCTTTAAAACACCTTTTGCGTATGCTACGGAATGTTTAGTCTGAAACATTTGCGCTTCAACATTTAATGTAATATTTGGCTTTACGGGTTTTTTATATCTTATATTCAGTTCAATAGTGTAATATAAATTTTTTGTTTTTACGCTGCAAGCCCACCCCATAGCTTCATCCAAAACGGCAGCGACAACGCCTCCATGTATCCTATTTTCAAATCCTATATAGTTTTTATTGAGAGCAAAGGAGACAAATACTTTATTTTCGTCCGTTTTAAATGTTAAATTTAATCCTATCGGATTCTCTTTTCCGCAAATTATACACTTTTTGTATCCGGGTAAATTTTTCATTACACAATCCTCTTACTTTTCAAATGCATCAAATTTAACAACTCTGTTTCTTCCTGAATTTTTGGCTTTATAAAGGGCTATGTCCGACATTTTTATTACTTTTTCAAAATCTTCTTCCCCGTTAGTATATTCGCTTACACCTATGCTGATAGTTCTTCGGATTTGATTTTCGTTTATCTTGATTGACATTTTTTCAACATTTTTTCTTATCTGCTCCGCAATTAAAACAGAATCTCCCTCTTTTACATCCAAAAGCAGAACCAAAAACTCCTCTCCGCCAATACGCGCAACTATATCTGAATTTCTAACACTTTTTAGAATTGACGCCGATATCTCTTTTAATACCAAATCCCCTGCATCGTGACCGTATGTATCGTTTATTTCCTTGAAATGGTCTACATCGCACATAAGCACACCTATCAATCTTTTTCTTCTTTTTACTCCCTGAATTATTACATCCAAGCTTTCGTCAAGGAATTTTCTATTGCATAATCCCGTCAAAGAATCCCTCATAGCCGCATCCCTCAACATCTTTTCGAGCATTTTTGACTTAATAATAGGTTGAGATTCCATCACATATTGTTTAATTTTATCTGTAATCTTTTCTATTTCGTCCCTATTTCTTTCGTTCTTTGCACATAGAACCTGAATAACCGCCACCACTTCATCTTCATACGCAATTGGTATGCAACACGATAAATACTCCTTGTTTTTTCGAAAATGGACACAACAACTTTTCTCGTCTATGGACGAAATAAGTTTATTTTGCCTTTTAGCTTCACACAAATCTGCATTTAGAGCAACTGCGGTATCGCAGACCTCTTCGTATCTGTCCTCATTTTTAGGGTATACAATCCCAAAAGTGCCATTTTTTAACGGAATTCTTATTATACATTTAAACTTAAACTGTTTTTCAAACATTTCACCGAAATGGATATACACATCTTCTACGGTTTCATCTTTTTCTATTGTATTTTTAAAACAGTGAAGCTGTTTGAACATATCTATCAACCTATTCAATTCGGATATAAGCAATCCGATTTCGCCATGCGATCTTGCGCTAATCTTCTTTGCAAGATCAACCTTTCCGGAATAGATGGTTTTAATTTGAGTAATAATTTCTTTTATGGATGAGGATAGAGAATGAGTTGTGGAAAAGGTTAAAGTCGAAGCAAGAAAAAGATTTAAAATGCTCGATAAGATAAAAAATCTTTCTACATCCTTCATTCTACGGTTAGATTTTTTGTTTATTTCATCAATATAGTATGTAGATACAATTATCCATTGAAATTCGTCATAATGTTTAAAAACAGCTACCTTTTCCCTTTCACTTTTTTCTTTTGCCAGTGCATTCACCCAGGGGTATTTTATGTGTCCCTCTTTTTTATTCAAAAGCTCTTTGGTAAAATTAAGGTTTTTATAGTCTGTTAAAAGATTTTTACCCTCCTGATACGGATGAACTATCAATTGTCCTCTATTTTTTTCAGACATATCTACAACATAAACGTATCCTGTATCTCCAACCCTTACAGAGCGTAAAAAGGATTTAATCTGTTCAATTTGATTATCTATGCAAAACCCTATAAACAATACATAGGTTTCACCTTCTTTGTTTTTAACGGGAATATATTTTGTCATATACTCTTTGCCAAAAAGTGTCGCTTTCCCCGTAAATGATTTGCCGTGCAAAAGCAGGTTGTATGCCGGATGGGTGTGCTCAATCTTTGTTAAAGGAGCTCTTTTTCCATCCTCTTTCTTTAACGATGTTGCAATCCTTATAAATTCATCTTGCTCTTTTCTTAATATGGTAGCAACCGAACCATCTGTTATTGCGCTAAATCTATCACATAAACTATTATCTGCATTTGATAAATTATCAAGCAAGAGAGACCTGAATAAATTCATAAATTTATCCGTGGAATACTTCATACTGTCGCCAAAGATTTCTATCTGCTTATTGATTAAGTAAACCTGCTGGTTTGCAATATCTTCATAATTCTTTACAGTGACATCCTTCATTTTGGAAAAGAGTTTTGACATACTCATATAATATAAAAACATATTAGGTGCAAAAGCTGAAACAAAAAACTTCTTGCTTATAGATAGGTTGGTAATTTTTCTTGAAATTTGCCTAAACATTTTACTTTTATTTACCTACACTTAAAAAATAAACATACATCATATTAAAAGCTAACATATGCTTTAATATTTGTCAAATACAAAAATTTCTTTTAACCACAAGGGTATCAATTTAATATGGACAAAAAAACATTGACTTAAATCCAAAAATTGCTTTGTTTTACTTTTTTTCTTCTAAATATTGGCAAATCTTCATATGAATATATTTGAAACAGACAGCAACACCGCAAAAAACACCGGCAAGATGCAATCTACGACCTGATATAAATTTAATTAAATCGAATAGCTGTTTAAAAATTTATATCAAATAATCAAATTGGAAATTAAAGAGAGAATATTTCCATCGAGTTTTTAAAAGCACTTTTAGCAAGTATATCTTTAGACTGCTTTGTAAGGGATGACATCTCCTCTATAACATAATTTATATAAAGAGGTTCGTTCCTTTTTCCCCTTTTCGGATGAGGTGCAAGATAGGGGGCATCGGTTTCAAAAACTATCCTTTCAATTGGAACAATGTTTATGTTTTGTCTTAAAAGAGATTTCTTAAAGGTCAAAACCCCGCCTATTCCGAAATATAGACCCATATCAAGACCTGTTTTAAGCAATTTCTCTTCACCTGAAAAGCAGTGTATTACACCCTTTAATCCCTTTTTTGTTTTTAAAATGTCAATCATATCTTCGGTTGATTCCCTTGAATGAATGGAAACAGGGACATTTTTTTCAATTGCAATATCAAGGAAGTTATTAAAAACCTCTTTTTGAGTTTTTTTCTCGGAATGTTCATAATAATAGTCTAAACCTATTTCACCTATGCCCTTGCAGTTTTCGTCCTTTAAATGTTCGTAAGCGGCGTCATAATCACTATTTGAACACTCCTTAGCTTCGTGAGGATGAATGCCGACAAGGTAGCGCAATACGCTGTATTTTTTGCACAGCGTTTGCTCCTCGTTAAAATCCTTCAATTCGGTTGACGGCATTATTATAAATTCAACACCGTTTTCTACGGAATTTTTTATGATTTCTTCTCTATCTTTATCAAACTCAGCCATATTTAGATGGCAATGAGTATCAATAATTTTAATCGACATATCTAAGTTCGCTTGTGCATCTGTTTTTTAGGGTTTTTATATCTTCAAAATCTTTAATAAGTTTTCCGTTTTTGATTGTATATTCTAACAAATCGTACATATTTTCTCCACAGGTGCATTTTACTTCATTTGCAGTGCACGGAACAACTCTGCTTTTAAAACATTTCTTACATCTTAACAAACTCTTTGAACCTGATATTTTGCCTTTTTTGGCTATAGGTTTTGATTCTATTTCGACTATGTCCATAGAAAAATCTATTGTTGTTGCACTGCTTATTGAGGTTCCTACACCAAATCCGTCTGCATAATCTACAATTTCCGCAAGATTGTTTTCATCGAGACCGCCACTTACAAAAAGCTGAACATGGTTAAAGCCCCTTAAATCAAGCTCCCACCTGACTTCTTGCAGAATCTTTTTCATATTTCCTCTTCTTGATGACGGAGTATCAAGCCTTATACCTGCCAATTTTTTGTTTAATTTCTCTGCAACTTTCAAACTTTCAAGCTTTTCGTCTGAAAAAGTATCAATTAATACTATTCTCGGAACACTGCGGTTTAAAGTTTCATCAAAATATTGAGCCGCAAGAGATGTATCTCCTGCAAGCAATATCAAAGAATGGGGCATAGTTCCCGATGCTTCAATACCGAACATATCACCTGCCAAAACGGTTGAAAAACCGTCACATCCGCCAATATATGCAGCCCTTTCGATAGCCGGTGCAATGGCAGGATGCATTCTTCTTGCGCCAAACGAGAGAACATTTTTTGAGCCTGCCACCTTTTTTACCCTTGCAGCTTTTGTGGCAACACCGGATTCTTGACTTAAAAAACCCAAAATGGCTGTTTCATAAACGGCAAAATCGGAATATTTACCCTCTATTTCAAGAACAGGATTACATTCTTTAAAAATAGTTCCCTCGGGAATAGAGCGAACATTTACATCTATGCCTTTTAAGAGATTTAGAGATTCTTCTACACCTGATAAAACAGCCCAGTTGTAATCTTTCGGAAGACTTTTGACCGATATTTCCGCCTTTACGGTTTTGTCAATATTTTTCGCTTTTAAAACTTCAATGGCTCTTTCAAAATATACATCCGTAACCTTTCCGTTTTTTACTTCATCTTCTGAGGCTGTGAACATTTTATGACACTCCTTTTATATTAATGTTATATTTAAGACATTTCTAAAGTGATTTATGGCATACTCTTTGGAATATTCATCCAAAGAAGCAATACAGTTAACGGGTATCTCCACTTTGTATCCTCTCAAAACCGCACTTGATGCGGTGTGGAGAATACAGATATTCGAAACACATCCGCATATTTTAATCTCATTTATATTAAGATTGGATAGAAGGCTATGCAAGACGGTATTGTAAAATCCGTCA
>JAMOPP010000002.1 GCA_027064405.1 Desulfurellales bacterium | reverse complement strand
TGCACCGGAGCGCACAAACGTATCAATTATTTCAAGCGCTTGCTCGGCATAATCCGGTTGGGAAATAATCAAATCGTCGATATTAACACCGAGATTTGTCGCATATTCCGGAGAAAACGCATGCTCTACATCCACAAAAAGCACTTTCCCTCCGTTTCTTTGCGCATTTGCAACGGCTTCCAAAGCCAGCGTCGTTTTTCCGGTGCCCTCAGGGCCGTAAATTTCTATGATTCTGCCACGCGGAAATCCGCCGGCACCTAATGCTATGTCAAGGGATAAAACGCCGGTAGGTATTACATCTACTGAAAGGTGTGATTTTCTATCTCCCAGATACATCACGGAACCCTTGCCGAATTCCTTTTCAACTGTTTTTATAGCATTTTGTATTGCTTCATCTCTGAATTTTTCTTCAACTTGTTTGTTTTGTTCCTTCTTCGTCGGAATAGACTTTACATGTTTAGGCAATCTAATCACTCTCCTTTATCTTTTTTTTATTATTTTTAAATCCCATAGGTTAGATAAAAACATTGTAATTAAGCGTAAATTAAAATATGCAGTCTTTACCTTCTTATTTCCATAACCAAAGAACTTTTACTCGTTCTCTTTGGAACTAAAGAGGCAGAAGACTTTCTTATAGTTAGACCGCGGAGGTTCACTACAATCTTTGTGCTCCTTTCCAAAGTTCCGAAATAGACAACAATAAATGGAAAAGGAGTATTACTATTAATATTTTTTACTGCATCAGGGTGTTTTTTAATTGCATATAACAAGAGTTCAAAAAACTGAATTATGTGTTTTTCAAGCTCGCCTGAGAAAAAACATAAATTTTTGGATTCTAACTTGTCTGTATTGGTTATGTAAATAGAACTACCATCTGCCATTTTACCTCTTTCAATGAAAAAAATATTGTCTTTCGGTACTATATTACCATTATCATTTATCGAAAATAGTGGCGTCATATTATCCAGATAATTATTCATTTCACCTTGAATAATGCTTCCATTAAATTTTGCATTTGTCTTGATTGATAAATATATATCCATTTTTTTATCTCCCTAATTCCTGTTCGTCTTGAAATTTAAGGGGTTTTCCCCGCGGACAGGGTTGTCTCTCTACATATATTATATTCAAATAACAACTTAAAGCAATATCTTTTAGGTTTAAAACAGCTCTTTCCGGGATAATGTAAGCAGTTCGCTTTTCTATTAGATTATCTGTATCAATAATCAGGCTAAATTGATTCTTGTATTTTGGCTTATAGCGACATTTCTCGGTTTTTTCTGCCACATCTTTCGGTAATATGGCATACTTTCCTAGTCCAATTTTATTTATAAACGCTCCGTTATTTTTTTTGCTTGGCTCGAAATCAAGCCTTTGCACTCGCTCATTTGAAATTATACGAGCGTAGTGCAAAAATATTTCGTTATCCAAAGATACTGTTTGTATCGGTATTTCACAATTGAATTTTATGGTGTCTAAGGGTACTTTGGACTCAAATATAACATCTCTTATTGTGCGTGTGCGTGTGCGCTCTGATTTAATGTCTACAAAAATATAGAATGTCAAATATAAGTGTCCGTTTGCATATTCATATCTGAAAATTCTGTTGGTGATTGTAGCATTGATCGGAAGCAATTTAGCATAAGGATTATTCAATTCAATATGTATTTGAATCGATTTTGTAAGAGCGTCTGCCGAAGGAAATCTTTTTAAGACATCAAATGCCTTTTCGATGTCTTCTTCCCGTAGCCCGCTTATTCTGTATCTTTTAGAAATAAGAATAACTTTTCTAAACAATATATCTACATTGGGAGGCACTTTCCCTTTTCTGAAAAGTAGATACGAAATAGCTTTATCTGAAATCTTATCGAACTGGGCTCCTGTTCTTAATAGATAATTTTTTACTCTGTTGAAAACAGGAAAATATTTGCTAACAGGCACTGTTTCAATTTTTTCTTCTTTTTTAGTATCTGATGCTAAATATACTACACTTTCTGTAATTTTAAAGATATCATTTACCTGTTCTACAGTAACCTGTCTGTCATACATGGGATATTCATGAGGAGCTGAACTATCCTCAAGAACAACAAGCTTTTTGTAAAAGAAAGCTTTAAACATCTGGATCTCAAGAAACGATGGCGGTTCAAAATCTATATATCCTGCATATTCTGAGATTTGCTTTATATTCATTTTTTATCTCCTTTCCACGGATAAGTTATTCTTTTGGAGCGAATAATACATAGCTCCCACTTCTTGGGAGGATGATTTCTTCTCCTTCTTGCAAGGGGGGAAGTTCAAATTTTTCTCGAAAGTCCCTTTGCTGGGGATTGGAGGGATCCCTCCCTGTAAGAGTGAATTGTAATATAAAGGAACCTTCCCTAACGAATTCCGTCCAAATATCCGAACCTTCCTCCCAAGAATCTTCATTTTTATATAGAATGACTTTTATTGAAGAAAAAAGATTAAAAAGTGTTGAAATGGGGACGGTGTAATGAACACCGTTCACAACAATTTGGTTAATACAATCTTCTAATGTGCTCTTACATAGTGTGAGAGTATTCTCCTTAATTTTAGGTTTTATCATTCTCAGAATCTTTTCTTTTTTTATTTTTATATAATCCATCTTTTTTCTCCCTACCCCTGCGTGCCTCCCGGTTCACGACTTACGGGAAAATAAAAAAGCAGACCCGAATGAGGGTCTGCTACTTAAAAACTTTACAACAATATACTTTTTTTCCCTTATTCATTTTCACCCAAATAAACATTTATCCATTGTCGAGTTTCCGTTTCTTTCTTTGTATTATCAAACAACTCATTAAATTCTACCCAAGCAACCGGATGAATTCCGGTCCTTTCGATAAACTGTTTTACCGACTCTCCCTCGGACTCAGTTTCTTTTTGGGGAGAGTGAAAATATTCGTGTTTACGCACTTCGACAAATTCTCCGTTTTCAAGAAGTGCGTAAATGTATTTCTTCTCGTCCCGCTCACCAAATACGGGGCAAAATAATATAGATTTATGGGGTACAGTTTCTAGAAATGTTTTATTTACCTTTTGAAAAGATATTTTAATTTCGGTCCCAAATTTTTCTGTAACCTTATCAATGATATTATTCATCTTTATCACCTCTTATTCTCTGCCTGCCGTAGAGTTTGAGGGGTCTTCCCCACAGGCAGAATTATTTGTACTTTTCCAATTATTTTAAAACCTTATAGGTTAAATATGAATTTATCGAAAGTATTTTATCTTTATATCTACATTATATATAAATTTTTGTATTTTGTCAACCATTGTTATGTTAAAAATAAAAGAAATTAGATGTAATCTTATGTATATAATCTTTTCAAGCTTGTATCGTCTTATCAGTATTTTTTATGTTAATAAAGATTGACACAAATATATCAATCCAATTTGTGCACAGTGTGCACATTAAGGATGTAACTATTTATATTGCAAAAATGCTGTAACTAATATAAATACCCCCGCTTATGTAAGCGGGGGCTCAAAGACATAAAAGTATATTTTTTTATAAATTTTATTATTTATCAAAGGTAAATACAACATTAACTGATGTCTTTATTACCATAGAACCGCTTTCTATCGGCACCGTATCAGGAGATAACTTATTAAAAATGGCATTAAGTCCCTCGTTAAGTACAGGAAGGAAGGGGTTTGATTCTACTGATATTGTTTTAATGCCCGTAATTTTATAGCCTGTTCCAGTAAGCGTAACTTCTGCTTTTTCTTTTGCATCTTTCATCGCTTTTTTAATTGCTTTTTTTTTAAGTTCTTCTCTTTTAGACGAATCAAAATGAATGTTATTAACACGATCTATTCCATTATCTACTATTAGTGTAATTATTTTTCCAATATTATCAAGTTTTGTTTTTACAGAGAAATTTTCTACCGTTCTAAATCCGACAATTACATTTTTTCCTTTTTCTTTGTCCCATTCATATTCCGGGCTTAAATTCATTCCCGTAGTTTTTATATTTTCTTTTGAGATACCAAAGTCTTTTAATGCATTTAGCACTTTGTTTGCCGTTTTTGATAAGCTTTCCATTGCTTCTGTTGCGGTTTTTTCTCTTTTCGATACAGTGAAGTTTATATACCCTATATCCGGTATGACTTTAATTGTACCTTCTCCGTTTACTTTTATTGTATGGCTAACTGCTACATTATCTATTTTATTGTTAGGTAACAGTTGATCTACACCATCTTTATGAGAGGATGCTTTCACTCCGGAAATTGCGAGTACTGTTATTAATAGTAATACGATAGCTCCAATCCACAACTTCTTATTTGTATGGAAATTCATGTTAATCTCCCTCTTACTTAAACCATTTAAAATTGTATGATTTAAGTAGCCGAAATATTTATATTCCGCCATTTTTAGCGTTTCCCATTTCCGGCAGGCGGTATTTAGGAAATACTGACAACTATTATTTGTTATATTATATGAAATGTACTATAAAGTTATCTCTAATTTTTATATAATTTTACGAACCATGTTATAAAAATCACTAGCTATATTTTTAATTTTGTCTGCAATATTTTCAGTGGTAAATTTTTCTAGTGGCAAATGTAGATGATAGCCATTACGAATTTCAATATATTTGCTATCTTTTTGATTTTCATTTTCATTAAAAAACGAATTATCGGTACTTGAAATTGATTCGGCGAATTCTTTAACTTTTGCAATATCTGTACTCTTAAAAAGCGGTGATTTGATATTAAAAAAGTTTATTACTATTTTTGCTTTGAAAATAATGTTGATATAGAATTTGTTGTTGTCCGGTTCTTGAGTAATGGTAAATTTTTCTATTATTACCTGCAACATTTTAAAGTTTATGTCTTTAAAATACTCATCAAAAGTATCTTCTATAGTTTTTACAAAATCGCCTACTTTAACGGATATATTATACATATTTTTAATATATTCTTT
>JAMOPP010000001.1 GCA_027064405.1 Desulfurellales bacterium | reverse complement strand
TGCAAGACTCCAATCTTTCTATATCTTTTCCTTAACTCTTTATGCACTCTCTTTACACACTTTTCTATAGCCCTTTTACGCTCTGTAAAAAGAAAAGTAACAATAAAATACGAGCTGGTTCCCTTCCTGGCAAAATCAAAACCCAAATCACCAGATTCATCCATAAATATATACGACATAATATTTCAAAAAGATTTCTACATTCCCCAACGACCTTCCAATAATAAAAAACATCACCACTTTTATCCCAATATATCGGGATGATAACTAACATTATCTACAATATAGTGTAAATACCTACCATAAAAAATCAACGACAAACACGGTCAATCTTCTACTTCTAAATTACAATTGACACCATTGGATAGGAAACATATACTATTTTATGCAAGTAAGACCTCGCCCGTGGGGTACCGCAGGGCGCCTCTAAAAAGCGGGCGGGGCGTTGCTGTTTAGACTTGACAACTAAAATGCTATATTTTTAAGATTTATACAGAATAGTGAAATCATCCCTAATTCCTAACTGCGTTAGGCCTCCTTGGATTACGACCAACAATCATCTACACACACATTTTCTATGGCCTATCTTTAAAATCAAGACCAACTTTTCTTCTTTAGAAACTTTAAAAATCACACGATATTTACCATAAAAGTCTCTAAACTGCCCTTTTAAAGGAATACCTATTTTCAGGAGATTGTTTGTTACCTCTTCCAAAATACCACAAGATTCTTTTTCTATCTGAACCCCATAATTTAATCATTGTATTGAAAAAAATAGGTTGTTTTTTTTCAGTTTTGTCATACAATAATAGTATGGTTACACGTGAATTAACAAATACAATAAAAAAGTATCTGTTTGAGGGTCGTTGCATCGTAGTCTTTGGGCCAAGGAGAGTAGGTAAAACAACGCTTGCTAAGTGGTTTGCAAAAGAATATAACGCGATATTGTTTAATTGTGATAGGTTAGAAACAAGGAACCTATTTTATGAAATAACATTAGAGGGGCTTAAAAACATATTCAGCGGACATAACTTTATCATATTTGATGAGGTCCAAGAACTCCCTAATGCAGGGAAACTATTAAAATTGATAGTTGACGAATTTCCTAACATCCAAGTTTTTGCCACAGGATCTTGTCCTTTTGGGCTCCATTCCAAAATAGGCGAACCGCTAACAGGAAGAAAGTTTGAATTCTATCTTATGCCATTCTCATTTTATGAAATGGTCTCCGCAAGAAACCTTTTTGAAGAAAAATCCAGCACAGACATCCGCCTCATTTACGGATATTACCCGGAAATTGTCTTGAAACAACACAAAGAAGAACGACTTAGAGAATTAGTAAACAGCTATTTATTAAAAGATATCCTACTCTACTCAGGCATTCGCAATTCCGAAAAGATTCTTCTTCTTCTAAAAACATTAGCCTTACAAATAGGCCAGCTTATATCTTACAATGAAATTGCACAATCAATTGGACTAAGTGTCAATACTGTTGCTCACTACATAGACATACTGGAAAAAATGTTTGTAATATTTAAACTCAACTCATTCAGCCGCAATTTAAGAACTGAAATGAAAAAATCAAAAAAAATATTTTTCTGGGATTTAGGTATAAGAAATGCCATTTTAAATATGTTTTTCCCGGTAAATTTAAGGCAAGACATAGGCCATATATGGGAAAACTTTATCATAGCCGAAAGAAAAAAACAACTTCTATTCCAAAACATCCATCCAAACCATTATTTTTGGAGAACAAATTCTGGCTCAGAAATAGACCTTGTAGAAGAGCTAAACGGCAAAATTTACGCATGGCAAATAAAATGGAACCCTCGCAAAAAAGCCAATTTTGCCCCATCCTTTCTTTCTGCCTATAATCCTAAAACAGGTATTATTACAAAAGCAAACTTTGAAGACTTTCTAAAACCACTTCATACCTCTTAAATACAACTATCTATCTCTCAACCCACTAACACCTATCCTATTTACCGCAGATGCTTCTAAAAATGGACTGGGTATATTGGTTTAGTCTTTATTAACCCTTTTCTATTTCATTTTTTATAGCAATATCCTCTTAGGGATTGCTCTTAACTCTTTCTCAATAGAAGACTTAAACAAAAGCCTACATTTCTTCATCTACTCCCAACCCCACATTTCATCTGAAGAAATAACTTCATCTGAAGGATCTTCAAAGCGCCTTTTGGCCTCCAAATAATCAACATAATCGCTTAAATAACATTCTAAGGCCTTGGTAACAATAGCAGTCTCAGAGGTTTTGCCTTCCTTAGCAATCCTTTTTATCGCTCGAATCAATTTCTAATCTAATCTAAACGTCTTTAACTTTGTCATCTATCCACCTCATATGTATTACAGTATATATACAATTATATTACAGCGTATATCATCTATTATACGACCTAAAGTCTATTACTTCCTCCCATCCGGTAGAGCCAAGCAAAAATGAAATTAACGGGCCATAATGCTTAGCTTAAGTCATATCTACAAGTAAGACCTACCCCGTGCCCTACCACGGGGCGCCTCTAAAAAGCGGGCGGGGCGTTGCTGTCTTATTTATAAGAACAAAGCTTACTCCTCAACAACCCTATTTTTAATGATTTTGCAATTTAGCTGCATATGGAAGATAAACTGCCTTTATCAGGTCCACAACCAAGGTGGAGGGGTTATGCTTTGCATATCTGGTATCATTCCACATATTGTTTATTTTTTCCGCATTCTTTATGGCATTATCTATCCTACCGTAAAGTAGATTCCACAAATCAACATCTGTCTTTTTATAATCCTTTCCCCAAATAGACCGAAACTCTTTATTTAACATTTGCCGAACTTCATTATGGTCGAGAGATCGATCTATAAATTTAAAATGTAACAAGAACCACAACTCAAAACAAGGAACAGAATAAGCTACTCTCAACCCTTTACCCTTCGCTATATCAACAGCAGCGTTAAAATGGTCTTCAGAAAATATATCCTTATCAAAAACAACCCAAACTTCCTCAAATTCGCTACATTTTCTAATCTCAATAGCCCTTTCCACAACAAATCTGGTATTTGCTCCTATACCTGCTATCTCCAAAACAATCTCCCCTTTCAAAAAGTTACGCAATCCACGAAAGTAATTAGGTTCGGTAGATTCTCCTTCACATACTACAAGAACTCGTTTTAGAGGGGGTCTTACATTCTCTCTTCGTCTAAAATTAGACCGCTTAAAATACCCTTTCTTACTCCTCTTTGTCATAACTAACCTTAGGTTCACTCAACACAGGAACAGCCCCATATCTTCCCAAAAGATATCCTTTTTCATAAGACTCATCCTTTCGAACCTTCTTCCCATTCTTCTTGAATTCAAGCAAAGAATATAGGTGGCTAATACCAAAGTTATCTTTTTCAACAAACCAAACCTGATCCCGCCGCAAGAAACTATCCCGCAAAAGAGAGACATCATGGGTAGTAAAGATGAGTTGAGCCCCTTTTGGATTGAATCTCTTTGACAAAAATATCTCACAAATTTTCTTTACTAAAAGCGGATGTAAACTCGAATCAATCTCATCTACAAACAATATTGCACCTCTCCTAAGGCTTACTATTACACCCCCAATCATTTCAAAAAATAACCTTGTACCCTCGGATTCATCCACTCCTAAATCAAACCATACCTCTCCCAGCGCTTGACCGCTTTCATTATAAACCTTATGGGATATTCTCACTATTCTCCCAGTCAATGTTTTTTCCGTAATTCCTACACTTTTCTTTACCTCTTCAGGAATTTTCTCCCAGGGAACAACCTGGACCCTTATATCATCTATTCCCAAATCTGCCATCCTTAAAAAGGATAACACATCTGCAGTGCCGTTTTTTTCGATCTCCATAAAAGTAAGCGGAAAAGGAAAAGTTCTGTGTAGAAAATAAAAAGATTCAAACGCACTAAACACCTTTAATGATACCTCTCCATTAAAATTAGCCGCCGTAGTCAAAAGCAAAGCATCACTTCTGACCTTTCCCTTTTTTACAATATCGACAGATTCCTTAAAATACTTCTTATTTAAAACTTCAAAATTATCTAATTCTCTATAGAAATAACAGATCTCTTTTTTGTGAGGAACATTTGGTCGTACAAACAGCCACTCAGACACTACCTTTTTACTATCCACACCAAAACCGTATCTGTAAAATGTATCCGAAATATAAAAGATAACCTCAAAAAATGCGGGACGCTTTTCGCCTCCTACAGACAATCTAAAAGGTTGAAGAATATGGTGGTGATAGTAACCTACGAGTCTTTTTTCCACTGAATGCAAGACAAAATCCTTCATAAATAGCATTGCCTTAAACAAATTGGATTTACCCGAAGCATTCGCTCCATAAATGACAGATACCTTAAGAAGAGATAATTTATCGTTTACCTCGTATAAATAATCCTCGTCCCTATGTTCTTTAATAGAGGAAGCAACCATTGAGAATGTCGTATCGCCCTTAAATGATCTAAAGTTAGACACCTTAAATTCGACTAACATATTTTCACCCAATACAAATATAACACTTGCTTTGCATAAAATCAATAAATTTGAGATAAAACCTCAAAAATTCTGATTATCTGCACAAATTATTCAATGATTTTCGACAAATAAAGAATATAAGAAATGTATTTTAAAGCGTCTCTACTACCTTCCACCAAGTAAAGAATTAGATGATTTCTCTATACTGTCCCCGTTGCCCAGTGAGAATAGGAAGAGACATCGTTCCATTGAGAAAAGGAGGAAAAATGGAGACCGCGCGAAATTTTTTGAAATCTCATGAATTATTCTGTTTCTTCCGATTATCAGCAATAGATCTTAACGTTGCTATGTGGCAAGTCCATAATCAGGCTATATCCCAATGGAAGAATGTCTATGGCAATGTCTTGATTTTGGGCATAAACTCACTTCCATTCTGCGTCCTTTTCTGATCGCTCATCATAATTCCTCGC